>JBEEHU010000093.1:0-15674 GCA_041167565.1 Verrucomicrobiota bacterium
GCGCCGACCGCTGCGCCGCGCGCATCGCCTGTCGCCGCGGCGCCGAGGACCGCGCCGGTGACCGCACCCCAACCGGCGCCTTGTCCGGTCGGCGTATCACAGGACGTGAAGGCAAATGATGCGAAGGCAAGCGCTGAAGTGATGAATAACGTCTTCCTTTTCATAAAATATTTGGTTCCCAGAATTCGACCTGGGTAAGTCAGACGGACGCTCAACTTCTCGCATTCAACGAAACCGAAAAAGTTTCGCGACGATGCGGCCGGCTTTCTCGATCTTGTTGAGCCGATATTCTTTCTCGAAGACGCGGAACCCATCCGACTTCATCCGATCGAGCAGGGTTCGATAGACCGACGCCATGATTTCCGCCGCCACCATCGAGCGCCGATCTTCCCGCGGCAGCAAGGACGCGGCGTTTGCGAAAAATCCTTCCGCGCGGGCTGCTTCGAACTGCATGATGCGAAGGAACGGCTCGTTGTATTTCCTTTGCTGCAAATCGCCTTCGGAATAACCGAAGCGCGCCAGATCTTCGCGAGGCAGATAAATTCGCCCGTTGCTCAAATCTTTGCCGACGTCGCGAATGATGTTGGTCATCTGGAGCGCGAAGCCGAGCTGGATCGCGTAATCGCGGCAGGCCGGGTTCCGGTATCCGAAAATTTCAATGCTGACGAGACCGACCGCGCTGGCGACCCGATAACAATAGACGCGCAGGTCTTCGAAGGTCTCGTAGCGGACGTTCCGCAGATCCATCTCCACGCCGTCAATGATTTCCTCGAGCATCGCGACGGTAAGCGAATACTTCGCCATCACCGCGCGCAGATCGCGCGCGAGCCGGTCCTCATCCGGTTCGCTTTGGCGCAGCCAGCGCCGCCAGGCGATCAGCGCCCGGGCTTTTTCCTCCGCCGAAGTCTCGATGGAGTCGGCAATATCGTCGATCACCCGGCAGAACGCGTAGAAGACCGTGATATCGCGGCGGCGTTCGCGGCCGAGCGCGACAAAAGCGAGCGCCAGGTTCGATTTGCTTTCACGCGTGATCTTCTCTGCGTTCACTGCTCAATATTCAATCTGGGACTGGATCCACGTCTCCTGATTCGCGCGGCCGGTCTCGCATTGCCGGAACAAACAGACCCACGATGCCAGGAGCCAGCCGGTGACGAACCCGCGCGCGCACACGTAAAATATTTTCCATCCGATCACGGCCACGACGCGGTCCCCCGCGGCGCCGCGCACGATGGCGTCGCAGGTGGTGAGGAAGAAAAAGTGCATGGCGGCGATGAGAAAAAACCAGCCGAAGCGGAAGAGATTGCGCCGGATAAATTCGCGATGGGCGCGGACTGCCGCCCGCAAAGTTTCATTGTGGAGCACGAGCGAAATTTGGACGGAGCAGAAAATAATGATCAGCGCGCTCATGAGAAAACGTTCGAGCGGCAGATAGTCGAGCACGTCGGGGACGTCGCGAAAATAAGCCAGAAGCAGAGGCACGCGCACGATCATCGTGCTCACGATCACCACGATGCCGGCCCACTCCAGGACGTAGCTGAAGCGCCGCATGGCGAACCGAAACAAATCTTCCTCGCCGAAGCTCAACCCCTTGATCCACGCCAGACAAACCGTGATCAGGTAAACCTGGATATAAACGCCGAAGAGGTACTCAAAGATGAAAGCGACGGCATCGATCGTAGCCGAAATCTGGAGAGCGCCGGCGGCTGACATTGTCCCGGTCGACTGCGGCAAGCGCCAAAATGCGATCAATTTTAAGAGCGTGGCAAGCACGCTGATGAGCAGCACCAGGTAAATCAAATAACCCCAGAAGCCGTACCGTTTCCGCAGCGCTCCGAACAACGCGCCGTGCAGCCCTCGCCAGTTTATGACCAGCAAAATGGCCGCCAAAACCGAGAGCGGATAAGTGGTCGTCGCGTTGTCAAAAATTCCGGCGACGCCTTCGAGCGTAGGCAAAGGCACGTCCGGCCAGATTTCGAGGAAGCGCGGCCATTCCCAGCTCCCCGGCGATGTGACCTGGCTGAAGTCGAGCTCGGCCGCGGCGTGAATCGGCGTGAAGGTCGCGAATTGAAAGATCCAATAAGCGAAGCCGAGGAGAGTGAAGGTGAGCCAGATGCGCTTGAAACGCAGGATGCAGCGCAAGCCGTCCCGGAGCGCGAGCCGGATCGGATTAAAAAACAGGACGATGAGATAGCCGCTCCCCAGCCCCAGCAGCGGGTAAACTCGCGGAACGTCAGTCCACATGCCCGGCCTAACGAATCAAACCCCAGTGCCAGGTGAAGGGCCAGTAAACGAAGAGCCCGCGCCCCACCAGATTCTCCTCGGGAACCGGGCCCCAGTAGCGGCTATCGGAGCTGTTGTAGCTGTTGTCACCCATCGCGAAGTAGCTGTGGTCCGGCAGGTGATACGTGGCCTGCGGAGAGTTCAGATAAGTGGCGCCGGGCGGATTGCTGTAACCCTGATAGCCATTCTTCTTGTCCATCACGCGCTTGAATCCAAACCGCTGCGCCGTCTCTCCATTCACATACAGAAACGGCGGATCGACCCGCAAGGCATCGCCCGGCACCCCGGCGAGGCGCTTGATGAAAAAAGGTGAGCCCGTTTCCGGATCGCTCCGGATGCCGAAAATATTGTCCGTGCGAAAAACGAAAACGTCACCGCGCCGCGGCTTCACGAAATTGTAACTAAATTTATCGACGAAAACCTGGTCGCCGGTGTCCACCGCTCCCCGCGCGACAATTTCTCCCTTCTGGTAGGTGCGATTCGTTTGCACCATGAAATCCTGAAGAAGGGTCTCGGGCGCCGCATAGACCTTGAATGGTTGTTGGCGCTCCCAGCGGATTTCAGAAAAGGTAAAGAAGAACCCGTATTTCTTCGGGACGATCTCTTTGATGGTGTCGGTTTCGGCGGAAACGACGTTGATGTAGTTGCGACCCAGGACGAAGTACTCGCCGATCTGCTGGAGAAAATTCGGCAGCGGAGTCGCCGGGCCGATCTTGTGGCCGATGATGCCATTGAGCGTCGGCTGCATCGAACCGGTTGGAATTTTGAACGGCTGGAGGAAATATGACCGGATTCCGACCGCAACCACGATCGCGACCAGGATCACTTCCACGTTTTCCCGCCAGACCGCGTCCTTGGGCGTGGGCAGATGCTCCGTGTAACGCGCGTGCAACTTTTCGGACTCCGCCGTGACCGCCTTTTCGTCCTTGTCGCGCAGAGCTTTGCGCAGCCGCTCGATGTGCGTCTTCAAATCCAAAATGGTCGCCTCGCTTAAAACGTCGCTGCGATAGCGGAGCAACTTCTCCGCGTGACGAACGAGGAGTTGCCCGTGCTTGATGTATTTCTTGGTGAACATTAAATTTTAGCCTAACGAATCATTGCGCGCGCAAGACCTGGATGAAGGCTTCCTGTGGAATGTTGATCTTGCCGATGCTTTTCATCCGCTTCTTTCCCTCTTTCTGCTTCTCGAGCAACTTCCGTTTTCGGGTGATGTCGCCTCCGTAGCATTTCGCCGTCACGTTTTTTCGCAACGCCGAAACGCTTTCCCGCGCGATTATTTTTCCCCCGATCGCGGCCTGGATCGCGACCTGATAGAGTTGCCGCGGGATCACTTCCTTCAACTTCGCCGCCAGCATTCGCCCCCGGCTGTCCGCCCGATCGCGATGGACGATGGTCGAAAAGGCGTCCACAGGCTCGCCGTTCACGAGCAGATCGAGCTTGACCAGCTTCGCGGCGCGATAACCGGAATGCTCGTAATCCATCGACCCGTAGCCGCGGGTCATGCTCTTAATCCTGTCGTTGAAATCGACGAGGATTTCGTTTAGCGGCAGCTCGCAATGGAGCATGACGCGGCGCGTGTCGAGCGTCTCGGTATGGTCGGTCAAGCCGCGCTTCTCCAGGATTAACTGGAGGATGTCGCCGATGTTTTCGTTCGGGCAAAGCACGTAGGCTTTCACGATCGGCTCGCGGATTTCTTCGATCACGCTCGGGTCGGGTAGGTGCGCCGGATTATCGACCAGCATCGTCTCACCGCGGGTGGTCAGGATTTCGTAGATGACGCTTGGCGACGTGGCGATGATATCCATGTCGTATTCGCGCCGGAGCCGTTCCTGGATGATCTCCATGTGGAGCAGGCCCAGGAAGCCGCAGCGAAAACCGAACCCGAGCGCGACGGAGCTCTCCGGTTGGTAAACGAAAGCCGAATCGTTCAGCCGCAATTTTCCAATGGCGGTTTTCAGATGCTCGAAGTCGGCGGTGTTGATCGGATAGATTCCGCTGAAAACCATCGGATGGATTTCCTGGAAACCGGGCAGCGGCACCTTCGCCGGATTGCGCAGATCGGTCACGGTGTCGCCGATTTTGATGTCCGCTGTGCTCTTGATGTTCGCGATGAAATAACCGACGTCGCCGGCCTGGAGCCGCTTCTGCGGAAACATTTTCGGGGTGAAGACGCCGACTTCCTTCACCTCGTAGCGGGCTTCGTTGTTGATCATTTTGATCCCCTGGTCGGCTTCCATCTTTCCGGAAAAAATCCGGACGTAGGCGACCACGCCGCGATAGATATCGAAGACGGAATCGAAGACGAGTCCACGCAGGATTTCGTCCGCCGGCTTCGGCGGATGCGGGATGCGATGGACGACGGCTTCGAGAATTTCTTCGATGCCGATTCCCATTTTCGCGCTGGCGTCGATCGCCTCCTCGGCGGGAATTGCGAGAATTTCCTCGAGCTGTTTGTGGACGGCGGCGATGTCGGCGTTGGGCAAATCGATCTTGTTGATCACGGGCACGATCGTGAGCCCCTGTTTGTGCGCGAGGTGGACGTTCGCCACCGTCTGCGCTTCGACGCCCTGCGCCGCGTCGACGATGAGGAGCGCCCCTTCGCACGCCGCGAGCGAGCGGGAAACTTCATACGCGAAATCGACGTGACCGGGCGTGTCGAGGAGATTGAGCCGATATTCCTGGCCGGCCTTGCTCGTGTAGCGCATCGCGACCGGATGGGCCTTGATCGTGATCCCGCGCTCGCGCTCGAGGTCCATCGAATCGAGCAATTGGTCCTGCTTGTCGCGCTCGTGGATGGTGCCGGTGCGGTCGAGCAATCGATCGGAGAGCGTGGTCTTGCCGTGATCGATATGCGCGATGATGCAAAAATTCCGGGTATGCTCGATCGACATAAAGAGCAGCACTATGCGGGCGCGGCTGGGGTGGGTCAATCGGAGCGCAGCTGCTGCGCTCCTCTTGCTCGTGATCATAATCTTGCTCTTGATCCAATCCGTCCTCGTCAGCCGAATCCGGCGAGCCGGGCAGACCGTTTTCGACCTCGACATTTTCATCCCGGCTCATCATTCTGCGACCTTGCCGCAAACGGAATTAATCCTATGAACGTTACCTACAAAATTCGACTGAGCTTTATCACAGGGTTGGGTCTGCTCTTGGCCGGCCAGACCTTCGCGGCCGAGTCAAAGAAGGAAGCGCGCGTCACCCAAATCATTCGGGATGTAAAACTCCTCCCCAATGAATCCGCCCCGCGACCGGCCACCGTTAACGACAAAGTCGCCGAAGACACAGGCGTCCGCACGGGCGGTGATTCGCGCTCGGAACTTACTTTCTCCGATCTGACCATCACTCGCCTCGGCGCCAATACGATCTTCAGTTTCAGCAAAGCCGGACGGACGGCGAAGGTCGATAGTGGCTCGATCCTCTTGCGCGTGCCGAAGGATTCCGGCGGCGGCACCATCAAGAACAACGCGGTGACGGTGGCGGTCACCGGAACCACCGTCATCTTTGAGGCGAACCGCGGCAGAAAATTGATCACGCTCGAAGGCAGCGCCCGGATTTCGCTCACGGCAAAGCCCCGGGAATTCCGAAACGTTCTCGCGGGCCAAATGATCGACGTCCCGCCCGGCGCGACTACGCTTCCGATGCCGGTGAACATCGATCTCAACGATGTGATGCAGAACCATCCGCTCATCACCGATTTTAAGCCGTTGCCCAGCCGGCCTCTTATCATGGCGGCCGCACAACAACAACCTCCGCCATCAAACCAAGGGCCGGTTATTAACATCGTCCCCGTGATCGATATCCTTGGTGGGTTCACCGGCGGAACGCGGCATCACGATCCACGGCGGCCACCCAGACAACCTCCTACAAACTCCGATCACAACACCGACAATGGCCCTGTTACTAATCAGTCGCCCACCAAGCCGCCCGGTACGACCAGATCACCCGGCGCCACCAAGTCACCGGCACCCACTCAGCCACCCATTATCACGAGGACAGCGCCGACCACGACTCCTGTGCAAAAGTATAAGCCCAAGCCGAAGCCCACGCCCGCCCCGATACGCTAAGCGGGTCGGGTTTGATCATCTCGTCTCGGCCTCGGATTTTGAAACCGAAGGAGTCGAATCTGGAGCGGGTCGCTTTGGCGGAACAGGCCGCTTGCTCAACACGTAGATCGCTTGCCGCTTATTCTCGTGCCACTGGTAATGGGGATCGTCGATAACAGCTCCCCAGACGAGACGCCCGCCGTAGCGCCAGTTATCGAGCAGGATGCCTCGCGAAAAGTGCTGCCCCTTCGCCGTCACCACGATGACGTTATGCTCGCTCAGGCTTCTCTCGAACGATTCTGCCCAATGGAATTCCACCGTCTCCCACGTTTGTTCGGCCAAACGAAGCAGAAGCTTTTCGGCCCACTGAAAACAAAGGCCCCCTTTCTTCGCGCCCGTGTTGACTAAGAAATTGTGGAACCCGGGAGGCCAGGTGACTCCCCATTCGCGCTTGAAGTCCCGCCCCGTGGTGTAAGCGGTTTGCGCGACCCGGCGGGCCTCCTCCGGATCGACGCTCGGGGAGAGCTTCATGATGGCGCCGCGCAAGACCGGATCGTTTGCCGAGGCGGCGAACTCCGGATCCTTTTTTCGCGCTTCAGCGGAAGCAAAAGCAATCACGAGCGACAGGGCGGCCGCCACGCGGATGGCACTGGCAAAAGAGATTGGCTGTCGAAATGACATACGCGCCATAAGTTAGCGCGCAGGGCAGAACGTCAAGCGGCGCCGCGTTACTTTCGAACACTCTTGCGGCCGGAAATGAATTCCCAATACATTCCGATTCATCTAAAACTTATCTAATAATGCAATGTTATCCCGAGCGCAGTCGAAGGATCCCGTGGCGTTACGCAGCGGTCATCACCGGAATTCTTCTAGTGGCGACGATGACCGGTTGCGGTCGTTCGCGCCAGGACATCGTTGGGAAATGGCGGATGGGTAGCGAGAGCAACGCGATGGTTTGGGAATTCGCGAACGACGGGTCGGTCCAAATGGGAAGCATCCGAGGCCGGTACAGCTTCGGGGATCGCGGCCGCATGAAGATCGAGACATCGTCCGCCACCTCCGTTTACCAGATAGAGTTAGCCGGCGATCATATGACTCTGAAAGATTTCAGTGGCTCCAAACTCGAGTTCACGAAGCTAAGGTAATCTTGCTGGCTCGCTTCCACGCTGCATTCTCCTGGCTCGCCAATAGATAAAGAGACCTATCAGAACCAGGAAGAGGGAGCCCCCCGCAACCTTCGCTTCGTGAATCCAAACGTTGGGCGTGCCCGGCGGTGGAATCATGGCTACGAGCATCGCGAAGATGGTGATGGCCATCCCGCAAATACCAGCGATCAAAGCGCCGGTCGCGCCGCCGGGAACAATTAACCTTTCATCGCTTCCACTTCTCTTTCGGCGGCAATGGACGATGAAGCAAAGGAAGAGGTAGAGGTAGGGAATGAAATAGATCAGGAGCGACATATCCAGCAGGATAAGAAAGGCTCGCTCGACCGTAGTTCCCTTACCCAGGACGGAGAGCAAAAGAAAGAACAGGGCAATGGGAGCTTGAATGAGGATGGCGACATAGGGCGTGCGCCAGCGGGGATGGATGCGCGCGAACGCCGGAGGAAAGTAGCGATCAAGTCCCACCACGAAAGCCACCCGGGCCGATCCCGTCAGCCAGGCGCCTAGTCCTCCTATCCTCGCCACTGTCATAAGAAGCGCAGCTGCCGGCACAATCCATTGCCAGCCGCTCCCCAAACCTGCTATGCCATTCGTGATGGCTTGAAGCGGACCGGCGACAATGTTGAGTTCTTCTCTTGGAACCAGCCAAAGCACGGAGACCGTCCCGCAAATGTAGATGAGGGCAACTACCGGCGCGGCGATGTAGATGGAACGCCGCAGGTTCCGGCGCGGATCGTGGATCTCCTGTCCCATCGTCGAGGAGAGTTCCAGGCCAGCGAAAGCAAAGGCAATCGTGGCCCAGAGGTTTAGCATTGGCAGGTTCGTCAGGTCAGGCGTTAGCTGACTAAAGGTGAAGGAATTGGCGGTGGATCTGGTTAGAGCCGCATGAAGACCCAGCCCAACGAGAAGGATGCCGGGGAGGAAGACACTGATCCCGCCCGCATTTTGCAACCACTTACCGGTGTCTACGCCAATGATGTTGAGCACGACAGCCAAAGCTAGAGCCACGAGTGTGAAGGGAAGCACATAAGTCCAGTTATCCGCCAGCCCGCTCTGGCCTGCGCCGATAACATAGGTGGCGGTCACAGCCCCGCCGAGAAGCAGAGTCGGGTAGAAGAGGACATTATTGATCCAATAGCACCACCCGCAGAGAAAGCCGTGCCCTTCGCCAAACTCGTCTTGGTCCAGGCATAGATGCCTCCCTCAACGGGAAAGCTGGAAGAGAGCTGAATGACAGCGAGTCCTTGCGGGATGAAAAAAAGCAGCGCGGCCAGGACCCACAAGGTCAATGAACTCGGCCCGGCCTTCGCGGCCGTCGCCACCCATGGAATACCGACGACCGCGACGAGATTGAAGAGAACCAGATCGCGCAAGCTCAGCGCCCGCGGGAGCTGCGATGCTTTCGGTGGAGAGGCGCTCATTAGCCCCGCAGGTTAGCTTCCACGTCCTCGAAACCGCAACGAAAGACTCCTGCGCCCGGAATAATTTAAGCTTGCCGTCAGAAAAATCGCCTGTCATCCTTTGCGATTCAACTCCCCACTCTGAACAAACCCTCGTATTGCCCCAAAGGAGCCCAATTATGAACTTCACCCCACCCACCGCCTCCAAGGAACTGTTAGACGGAGTTCCTTTCGACGAAGCCCAGGCCAGCGACGCAGAAGCCGAAGCCAAACAACGGTATGACGCCTTCGACACACCTGGGAACAAGGATCCGAACCTATGCAAAGCACTTTTTCATTTCGAGAATGGAGCCGTCTTCTGGAGCTCAAAGATGGGGATCGACTCCGATGGCCCCGCGGCCCCGGATGACCCAAGGCGCCGCACCGGCAAGCAAATGGATCCGGATAGCGGCCAGGATGGAACGTCCTTCCATCTCCCGCAGGGCCAGGGCGACCTGCCCAGTGAGATAGTTCCTTACATAGTGCTGCCGATGAACGCGGCCGGCGACGGGCCCTTCCATCCGGATCTCCAGATTGGTGACGTCGCGGTCGTGATTTACAAAGGACAAAAGACGGCCGCCATTTGCGGCGACATCGGGCCTTTCAGGAAAATCGGAGAAGGATCCATTTGCCTTCACGAGCAACTCGGCCCGGCGGCGCCGGACCCTTGCAAGCACCGCCGCGCGCCGGTGACCGGGTTCTGCCTGCGCATCTTCGATTCGAGTATCGAGGAGGATGTGCTGTTCTTTGTTTTCCCTGGCTCCGCCTTTGGCGATGATCTCCAGCTCAGCGACTTGACTGGAACAGACAGCAACCGGTTACGCGAAAAAGCCTTTGGGCTGTTCGATCAGTTACGCGGGGTTTGATTATAACTGGCCTTCGCTGGAAAGCAGGGCGCGATCTCTGCCCGGTAATGGGTAAGAGATTTCTCGACTTCGCTCCGAATGACAAAAGAATCATTCGGAATGAAACGATCGAAGGTAAGCGCTGGACTGCTCATGTTTCGCAAACGCGGGCGCGAGTTGGAGGTGCTGCTGGTTCACCCCGGCGGTCCTTACTTTCAAAATAAAGACGAGGGCGCCTGGACCATTCCCAAAGGTGAAGTTGCTGAAGGGGAAGAGTTGCTGGGGCGCGCGAAGCTTGAATTTGAGGAAGAGCTGGGGACTCCCGTCCCAGCGACGCGACATTGGATCGAATTGGGATGGGTGAAACAAAAAGGCGGCAAGACGGTTCACGGCTGGGCTTTCGAGGGTCACCTGCCGGAGTCTTTTGCCCTCACCTCTAATACTTTCGACCTGACGTGGCCGCCCCGATCTGGAAAACTCCAGCGCTTTGCGGAGATCGATCGCGCGGAATTCTTTTCCATCGATAAGGCCAAAGTGAAAATCAACGTGGTGCAGATCGCTTTCCTCGACCGACTGGTCACGGCTCTGGAATCGGCTGAGGGCGTGGGATGATAAAGCCGTTTTTCCTTTTCGCTCCGGGAGCCGGTGCTCCCTCATCACACCCTTGGATGCAAAGGTGGAAGGAGCGCCTGGCGACAATTGGCGACGTCGAGACCTTCGATTATCCCTACATGCAGCAAGGCCATCGCCGGCCCGATCCTTTGCCATTGCTAATTGCCGCGCACCGCGAGGCGTTGGCCAATGCACAATCCGATAACAGCCGGCCGACATTCCTGATCGGCAAAAGCATGGGCGGGCGGATTGGATGCCATGTCAGCCTCAAGGAATCAGTAACTGGCGTTATCTGCTTGAGTTATCCGCTCTGTGCTGGGGGCGATACTTCTAAGCTGCGGGATAAAGTCCTACGCGAAATACACACGCCCGTTCTGTTTGTCCAAGGGACACGCGATCCGCTGTGTCCTTTGGAACTATTGCAACCAATCAGGGCGGGGATGAAGTGCGCGAACTTACTTCATATCGTGGAAGGTGGAGACCATTCCTTGCTCGCAACGAAGCGTCAGCTCCGCGAAGCAGGCGAGACGCAGGAAGAGGTCGACCAGCGAATACTGTCAGCTATCGCTGGATTCGTCGCTCCGAGCTAACGGCTTCGTGTTACGGACGCTTTTCCGCAGCGTAAGCATCCTGATTCGTGGTTATGCCCGCGGTGGCATTCGTCCCGGCGCAGGCGGCCAGTCCCAAAAGGACTGCCACCATCAACAAGCCCAACCCAATCAGTCGCATGTTCAACTCAGTGGGAGCCAGTTGCCTGGCTGTGGCGCAGGTTTCGCGTCGGTGAGGGAAAGATAGGTATACTCGTGCAGAAGCCGCTCGTAGTCGGATAAGAGTTTCATGGCATCGTTCGGTTTCAAGCGGTCGCTCTTGATTGCGCCATCGACTTGCGTCTTTAGCAGACGCATCAATTCCACCTTGTCCCACTGCGTCATGGCCAGGACCTCGCCGATCGTGCTGCCTTTAATCACCTCTTCGATATACCAGCCCGATTCTTCATCAGGATCGAGAAAGACGTGCGCCTCAGTCACCCGGCCAAACAGATTGTGCAGGTCACCCATGATGTCCTGGTAAGCGCCGACCATGAAGACACCCAGATAATAGATTTCTCCCGGGATAATCCGATGCAGCGGCAGGGTGTCTTTCACATCCTGGAGATCGATGAACTTCGAGACCTTGCCGTCGGAATCGCAGGTTATGTCCACGATCATGCCGTTGCGGTCCGGAGGAGTCGTCAGGCGATGAATCGGCATAATCGGGAACAGTTGTCCGAGCGCCCAATGATCGAGCAATGATTGGAAGACCGAGAAGTTGCAGATGTATTGATCGCCCAACGACGTCTCGAGCTCCTTCACTTCCTCCGGCACGAAGCGGAGGCCGCGATGCATGTTCACGATCTGCTGCGCGAGCTGCCAATAAACGCAATCGAGCTTGGCTTTCGATTCCAAGTCGAGCAGACCAAGATTAAAGGTCTGCTGCGCTTCCTCCTTGATCTGCTGGATGTCGTGCAGGCTTTCGAGCCGGTTGCCTCGCTTCAGCCGCTGCTTCACATCCAGAATGTCGCGAACCAGTTTGTGATCCTTCTCGCTCACTTCGACTTTAAGTTTCGGCGCGGTTTTCTCGATGGAACTAAACGATTCCACGACCAGCACCGAATGATGCGCCACGATCGCTCGCCCGCCTTCGCTTACAATCGCGGGATGGGCGACACCCTCCGAATCGCACACGTCCATGATGTTCCAGACCACGTCGTTCGCGTATTCCTGAAGAGAGTAATTGGCCGAGCTATCGAAATCGCTCCGCGATCCATCGTAATCGACCCCGAGACCGCCGCCCACGTCGAGATAACCAAGCTCGTGTCCGAGTTTGCAGAGCTTAGCGTAATAGCGCGCCGCTTCGCGCACCGCCCGCTTGATTGTAGAAATATCCGGGACCTGCGAGCCGACGTGAAAATGAACGAGCTTGAAGCAATGTCCCAGCCCCGCCGCCTTTAACATCTCACTCGCGGCGACAAGGCTGGTCGTATCGAGACCGAACTTCGCGTTCTCGCCACCGCTCGGCGACCATTTGCCGGAGCCTTTGCTGTAAAGACGCACGCGAATCCCGATGTGCGGTTCGACGCCGACTTCCTTCGACGCGCGGATCGCCTGCTCGAGTTCCTCGAGTTTCTCCACCACGATGATGACAGACTTGCCGAGCTTGCGACCAAGAAGCGCGATGCGAATGAAGGAGCGGTCCTTGTAGCCGTTACAAATGATCAGGCTTTCAGGATCCTTGTGCATGGCGAGCGCAGCGACGAGTTCCGGTTTGCTCCCGGCTTCCAACCCGAAATGGAATTGCTCGCCGGCCTCGACGATTTCCTCGATCACTTCCCGAAGCTGGTTGACCTTGATGGGAAAGACACCGCGATAATGGTTCTTGTAGCCGAATTCCGTGATCGCGTTTTGAAAAGCGTGGTTCACCGATTCAACGCGGTGACGCAGCAAATCCTGAAAGCGAATGACGAGCGGAAAGCCGAGCCCGCGATTGCGCGCTTCGTTTACGACTTCAAGGATGTCGATCGATCCGCCATCTTGCTGGAGCGGACGAACCTCGGCGTTGCCGGCGGCGTTAACGGTGAAGTAGCCGGTGCCCCAGCCATCAACATTGTAAGTGGAAATTGCGGCGTCGACATCCCACTCGTTCTTCATTTTCTTTGAGAGCGGCGGCAGCCGCAGAGCGCATCATCAATCACCGCCGCGCACATGCAAGCACGCATCGCGAAAATTTCACGCGCGCGACTGCGGCGGTCACCCGCTTGTCTTTCGTAACCGTCCTGATACGGTTTGCGCGGATGAACAAAACGGTGATCGAGGTGCAGGTGCGCGCGGTTTTACCCACGAGCGGCGGGTGCGCCGTGTTCCTCGGAAACAACGACAAGGTGTTCATTATTTACGTCGACCAAACGGTCGGCAGCGCCATCACGATGTTCATGCGCGACGTCTCGAAAGAGCGCCCGCTCACTCATGATTTGATGGGGCATTTGATGACGGCGCTCGGCGCGAAGGTGGAGCGAGTCATCATCAACGACTTGAAAAACGCGACCTATTACGCGCGCATGATCATCCGCGCGGAGAACGAACTCCAGCAGAAGAAAATCATCGAGCTCGACGGCCGCCCGAGCGATTGCATCGCGATGGCGACGCAGCAAAAGGCGCCGATGTATGTGAGCCAGGAAGTTTGGGACGAAGTGGACGACATGAGTGATGTCTTGCGCAAGATGGAGGAGGACGGGATCAAGCCGGAAGTCGAACCGGGGTCCGAATCCGAGTCGGAGACATCCGAGGAAGATTAGCGGTACGTGTCATCCCGAGCCGCGCAGTCGGCGAGGAACCTCACAGGCGCGGGGCTAAATCCTTTGCGGGAAAGCCACGCCATTCGTGGAAACGACCTGGAGAAAGCGCAAGCTAATCGGCATTGCAGTTGTGAGGTCCCTCGCCGTCTGCGCGGCTCGGGATGACAACTATGTCGCACCGCTAGCCTAACAACTCGCCGTAATTCGCCTGCGCCATTGCGGTGCAGCGCGCGAGAATATCCGAGGCCGTATCCAGTTCCATGAGCTCGCCCACGAGCTTCTGACATTCGTCCTGCGAAAGACTTTGGACCGCGCGCTTTACCCGCGGAACCAGCGACGCGCCCACGCTCAGCTCGTCCATTCCCAAGCCGAGCAGCAACGGAACCATCGTAAGGTCGCCCGCCATTTCGCCACAAACACCTACCCAGATGCTGTTCGCGCGCGCGGCATCCGCAACCATCTTCAGCAGGCGCAATACCGCTGGATGCGTCGGCTCATACAAATGCGCGACCCGCTCATTCACCCGGTCCACCGCGATCGCATATTGGATGAGATCGTTCGTGCCGATGCTAAAGAAATCGATCTCGCGCCCGAGCCTCTCAGCGCACATGGCGGCGCTCGGGATTTCGATCATCGCGCCCACTTCCGTGCCCTCATCGAACGCGTGCCCTTCCCGGGCCAGCTCCGTTTTGCATTCATCGAGAACGGTGAGGGCGCGGCGCAGTTCCTCCAGCCCTGAGATCATCGGGAACATGATCTTCACATTGCCAACGGCGCTGGCCCGCATGATTCCGCGCAACTGCTGTTTGAAAATGTCCAGATGCTCGAGGCAAAACCGGATGGCGCGATGGCCCATGAAAGGATTCATCTCGTCGCCCGCGTCGAGCGCGCCGGCCACTTTGTCGCCGCCAAGATCGAAGGTGCGAATGATTAGCGGATGCGGCTGCACCTGCTCGGCGACCTTGCGGTAAGTCTCGTACTGTTCCTCCTCGCTCGGCAGGGTCGTGCGATTGAGATAAAGAAATTCGGTGCGGTAAAGGCCGATCCCTTCCGCGCCGTTTTTTGGCGCCGCTTCCACTTCATCCGGCAGCTCGATGTTCGCCGAAAGAACAATGTGCCGGCCGTCGCGCGTGATCGATTTCGTCTCGCGCAATCCGGTCAACTGCTCGTCGACCAAGACTTTCTTGTGCTCCAACTCGCCGTAATGCCAGAGCGTGTCCGGCGTTGGATCGAGAATCAGGAGGCCGTTGTAACCATCGAGCAGGACCACTTGACCGGTCTCCAGTTTTTCCGTCACATCGTGCAATCCAACCACGGCCGGAATTCCGAGCGACCGCGACATGATCGCGGTATGCGACGTTCGACTGCCTAGATCCGTAGCCAGGCCGAGAACGACTTCGCGGTTCATCGTGGCCGTGTCCGACGGCGTGATGTTGTGCGCAAGGAGGATGTGTTGCTCGGTCAGCGCCAGGAAATCCTTCGGCGCTTTGCCCTGGAGATTCCGCACCACGCGGCGGGTCACGTCCTGGATATCGAGCGCGCGCTCGCGCAGATAAGGATCGTCGATCTTGCTCAGGGTATCGGCATAATGGGTCGCCACTTCCTGGAAGACGAACTCGACATTGCAGAGATCGGTTTGGAGTTTGCGCAGGACCTCATCGATCAACGTCCGGTCTTCCACAACGAGGAGGTGCGCGTCGAAAATGCCCGCGTCTTTCGCCCCGATCGATTCGGCGATGCGTTCCTGCATCTCGAGAATTTGCGAGCGGGTTTGAATCAGCGCGGTCTCGAAGCGGCCGATCTCATCCGGGATTTGCGAGGGCTCGATATGATACCGCGCCACCTCGTCGCCATCGTCGCGCACGACATGGATGCGTCCTCGGGCGATGCCGGGAGAAACCCCGACGCCTTGGAAACGTCTCTCCTGTGTTGCGTCAGCGCCGCTCATCAGGAGAGAGTAG
>JBEEHU010000094.1:0-2742 GCA_041167565.1 Verrucomicrobiota bacterium
CGCGTCCCATTCGTCCAGTCAGTGTTCGTTCCCGGTAATAAAGTAGCTGCGCCGGTCGTGCTCCAGTTCCAACAAGTAGACTTCGGTTTCGTTAAGCTCTGTGCGAATTTCCTGGGCGTGACCCACCTGCGTGGCCGCTTGCTGCATTTTCGCGGTGAAATTGTAGGTGAGTCCGGCCGCCAGGACCATTAACGCGAAGCCGGTCACAAATCCCGCAGTGGTGAATCCATCCAATGACCATGTCAGGTGGGCGTTGCTTCGAAGCAGCTCCAATAACCCGATGCCCAACAACAGGAAGGCGATCGCTCCGGCCAGACCGGAAGGAGTCACACCCATGTAATTCCAGCTCGGACCAAATAGGACCTCGAGGAGAAATCCGATCAATGGAACTGCTCCTGCCGCCGTCAGGGTTCCGCCCAGCGCTCCGACGAGCGGAAGACGTAACCGTTTTTGAATTTGCCGGGACGCCAGGAAAAGAGCAACTCCCACCAGGATAAAGCACACCGCTGTAATCGGCGCCATCCGCCCCGGATGCGGATTTTCCATGTCTGCCCGGACGTCCCCCATGAGCCAGTGCTCAATCCCAAGGTCCCGATTAAAAACATATTCCGCGATCGTCAGCGCGCTCAGGATAATTACCGTTGCCGCGATCGCTGCCGTGCAAGTGCGGATCGGCTTCGTTAACGTCTTTCGTGATAAGAGCGACAAGGCGGAGCCGCAAAGTAATATGGCCATCGCCATGTTTGGCTTCATCGGGTCCGCCCCGGGAATGATTGACTTGAGCGCTTCGACCTGAAGCACCCATCCGGCAAGCGCCAGGGCGCCGAGCAAAGCAACGCCGACACCAGGGATCAGGGCGAATGCTCGATGAAATTGCCGACTAGGAAATGTTGAAGATTCCGTCGTCATCGGAGTCGTGCGCACGGTGAACCGATGAGAAGTTCTATCTCAATTGGATCCGTGCCCATACCTTAAGCATGTTCACGCGCGCGAGCGGACGCGGTGGTTGCGCAGATGCGTCTGCGGGAACTACTGAGCGCTCGCCGCGCTCTCCGAGATTTTCAAGGGAAAAACTATCTCCACCCTCGCGCCATTGCCGGGGGAAGAAATGATGCGGGCACTGCCCTCGGCGAGCGCGGCACGCTCCTTCATTCCGAGCAAGCCGAGGCTGGCGCCCTGGTCCGCGCGCGCCTTCGCGGCGTCCACATCAAATCCCTTGCCGTCATCGCGGACGATGAGACGCAACGAAGTGCCGGCGCGGCTTAATTCCACGGTTAACGTCCTGGCTTGGGCATGCCGCACTACATTAGTGATCGCCTCTTGCGCGAGACGAAAGCAGGCGATCCGAATCGGCGGCGGAACGTCATTCACCAGAGAGTCAGCGACGAAATTCGCTTGCAGGCCCGCCCGCTCCGCCTGCTGGTTTACGTACCAACGCAGCGCTGGGACTAATCCAAGGTCGTCGAGAAGCGGCGGCCGCAAATCGAGTGAGATCTGGCGCGTCTGCTGAAGGAGCTGGTCAAGGATTGCCGCGTTCTCATTCAGGCGCGCGGCGAGATCGGGTGGCGCGGTCGATCGCAGCACCGCGTTATTGATTTTCGCCGCGGTGAGGGCCTGGCCGAACTGGTCATGCAGCTCGCGTGATAGATGCCGGCGTTCATTCTCGTGCGCTTCCTCGAGGCGACGGGAAAGCGCACGCGATTGGGCACGCGATTTTTTTACCGATTCCAACAGCGAGCTGAGCAGACCGACCACGAGCACCATGACGGGGACGATGCAAAAACCAAAAACGCCGAGAGACCAGACGCCGACGTAGTCCTGCTTTGCGTCCGCGCGTTCGATGAAGCCAAAGGTAACACCAGCCATGGCGGTGTAGTGCATCACCGGGTTCGCCGTACCGCGGAGGACAGTGCTTCCGTACTTAGCCAGGCGGTTCGGGTGGTTGTTATCGGGGAAACGAACGCTGACGAGAATCGCGGCAACACAAATCGCCATGGCCAGCGCGATAGCTGAGAGCACGAGCGGCGAGAAATGGTACTGCGGAGATGGCTGCAAGATCGCGGCCATGGAAGCGTAATGCAGCCCGGAGATTCCCCAGCCGCCGAGGAGAATGCCACCGAGAAGGGCGCGGCCCCAACCAACTTTGTGGCGCGCCACCACCAGAAGAGCCGCGGCGCTGCCACTGATTCCCACGAGCAGGGAAAGCAGAACCATCCGCCCGTCGAACAGCAAAGGGACGGGTAAATGGCAGGCGAGCTTGGCCGTATAATGCATCGACCAGGTCCCTATCCCGTCCACGACCGCCGTTCCCGCCAGCCAAGCCAGCCAGATCCGGCCTTGCGCCTCGTTGATCCGTCCGAAAAGCTCGCGCGCCGCGAAGGCGGCCAGCATCGATATCAGGATCGAGAGGACGACTAAACGAGAGTCGTGATTGCAAAACATCACTTCGCCGGCGCTCATACCTTCTCCCGCATCAACTCCCTTTCAAAAATCAATAGCGGAGCGATCGCTTTCAGATCGATACCGAATCTTCCCCAAGCAATGCCGGAAAGCGATTGGCTTTTCTAAAAACTTCCCCGACCGTTATCCGAAAAATTCCGAGCCGCGCGCATGCGCCGGCCTTGGAGGTGACTGCGGGAATCCGCTTGTGGACTTTACCGAGCGGGAGTCCAAGCCGGCGGGCGCGGCTTTAGAAACGTGAACGCGGACGGCTGCAGACTTGTCAGCGCTTCACCTTTCCCG
>JBEEHU010000095.1:0-16031 GCA_041167565.1 Verrucomicrobiota bacterium
AAAGCCGCGGGCCTCGGTGGCCTTGAATGGATGGAGGGGATTCCCGGCGCGGTCGGCGGCGGGCTCCGGATGAACGCGGGAGCGATGGGCGCGCAGACTTTTGAGAACGTGGTCAGCGTTCGATATCTGGACGGCGAAGGCAACGCACACACCAAGACACCGAAGGAACTCGAGATTCATTATCGGCATGTTCCTTTGCTGGAACGCAACTATGCAGTCTCCGCGGTCTTCAAAGGGACGCCCTCGGACTCGGAAGAAATCGCGCGGCGCTTGGAGGAATCGCAATCGAAACGGCGCACGACTCAACCGAGCGCGAAGAGCGCCGGCTGCATTTTCAAAAACCCGGAAAGTTGTCCCGCGGGCAAGTTGGTCGACGAACTCGGGCTGAAAAATACAAACGTGGGAAATGCGCGCGTCTCCGAGATTCACGGGAACTTTATCGTCAATGATGGCGGCGCGACCGCGGCGGAGGTTCTCGAGCTCATCGCGAAAATCCAGGACGTAGCGCGGACCAAACGCGGGATCGAATTGGAAACCGAAGTGCAAATCGTAGGGGAGGAAGCGTGATTTTAATTCTGGGGAGCGCACGCGTGCCGCGTGCTGGTTGCGGCATTCTGCCGCAACGAACTTTCGTCACCGCGTTCCCAGGAGACTTCGCGTATCCAAGCAAAAGTTCGCGATGGCCTGGAGACCATCGCCGGCACGCTGGAAGCGTGCGCTCCCCGGAGATGTTATGAACG
Organism: Verrucomicrobiota bacterium; assembly: GCA_041167565.1. GTDB lineage: Bacteria > Verrucomicrobiota > Verrucomicrobiia > Chthoniobacterales > UBA10450 > AV80. Next base: position 741 of record JBEEHU010000095.1, read on the forward strand.
CGTTGCCGAAAAACATTGCGGTGTTAATGGGCGGCCCGGGCTCGGAGCGCGACGTTTCCATGGCGACCGGACGCGGCGTGGCGAAAGCTTTGCGCTCGTTAGGCGCGAAAGTCGATGAGGTCGATGTGAAAGACGAGAAGTTCGACCTGCCGGCTGGCGTCGAGCTCGCGTTCATCGCGCTCCACGGGACATTCGGCGAAGACGGCCAGGTCCAACGAATCCTGGAAGCGCGTGGTATTCCGTACACGGGAGAAGGTGTGGCCGAGAGCGAACTCGCCTTCGATAAGATCCGCTCCAAGGAAGCTTTTCAACAGCATGGCGTCACGACGCCCTACTGGCAGATCATCAGTCTCACGCAGCGTCCGACCATTCCAATCCCGTTCGTGATCAAAGCCCCCCGGCAAGGCTCGACCGTCGGCGTTCATATCATCAGGAACGAACGAGACATCGATTCTGCCACGGCGGACGCCGGCAAGTACGATAGCGAGCTGCTCGTGGAAAAATTTATTGCCGGTCGCGAGCTGACGATCGGAATTCTCGGCGACCAGGCGTTGCCGATTTTGGAAATCATTCCGAAAGGCGGCTTCTACGATTTCACGAACAAGTATCCGTTCCTGAACCCCGGCGCCGGCGGGGGCGCCGAACATGTTTGTCCGGCAAAGATTCCCGAAGAACAGACGCGCGCGATCCAGGACCTTGCTCTCCGGGCGCATCGCGCGCTCGGGCTCCAGGTTTATTCTCGGGTGGACATCATGCTTCCGGAGGAAGGCGAACCTAGCGTCCTGGAGGTGAACACAATCCCGGGAATGACCGAGGCCAGCTTGCTTCCGGAAGCTGCGGCGGCGGCGGGGATTAGTTACACGGAATTGTGCGCGCGGATCATCGAGCTGTCCGGAAAGCGAGGCGCGTCGAAGCCATGAAGGTGAAGAATCAACGCTTGCGCCCGCGCAACGAACGCGTCTCGAATACGCGGCAACGCCGGCAACAGCATCTTCTCGATGTTCGAGTGCGTTCGCACAAAGCGACCCGGCATCGCAATCGCCGCGTCCTCGTCATCGTCTCAAAAATCGCGCTGACTGGCGCGATTTGCACTGCCATCGTTCTCGGAGTCCGGTTCGGAGCGAAGCGGTTCTTTTTCGAGAATCCCGATTACCAGCTCAGCCAAATCGAAGTGCAGACAGATGGAACCCTGCAGCGCGACCAGATCCTCAAGACCTCCAATTTGCGCGAAGGCGAAAATATTTTCCTGGTGAATCTCGCGCAGGTGCACGATCGCCTCCAGCAATTGCCGCAGGTGGATGAAGTGCAGGTCATGCGCAAGATGCCGGGCGAGATTGATATTCGAATCGTCGAGCGCAAACCGATCGCCTGGATCACTTCGGACAAAACAATTTCCGACCCATTTGCCTCCGAGGTCGCTTTTCTGGTGGACGCGCGTGGGGTTCTCATGAAAGAAAAGAAGTTGTTGCCTGAGTATCTCGGCCTGCCGCTGATCACGGGGTGCACGAGCGAATCGCTCGAGGCGGGAAAAACCGTCGAGTCATTCGAAGCGAAAGCGGCGCTCGAGCTTTTGCGCCTGAGCACGCGCAGCTTCATGCAGACGCGCTTTCAAATCCGCGAGATCGATGTCTCAAAAGGTTATTGCCTGCTGGTTTCGGACAAGAACCACACTCGCGTCACCTTCGGCTTCGATAATCTTGAGACGCAATTGCAGCGCCTCGAGCAGTTCCTGGTTTACTGCGACGATTCGAAACAGGAGCTCGGCACCGTTAATCTGCTCGTCCAGCGGAATATTCCGGTGAGGTTCGCGAAGAATTCCGTGGAAGTAATCAACGACACGATCGATCCCGAGGGCGCGGAGCCGAGAATCCTGAAAGCGATCCCGGTTCATCCCACGGCAAAAACGGAACCACCGCCGGTGCGTAAGGCGGTTCCGGTTGCTGGTCGAGAAAGGAGCAAGCGAAATGGCAAGCAGTGATTTGATGGTTGGTCTCGAAATCGGCACGTCGAAGATCTGTGTTGTCGTCGGCGAAGGACGGCCGGACGGCACGATCAAGATTCTCGGCGTGGGCCAGGCGCCGTCGCGCGGCGTGCGCAAAGGGGAGATCGTCGATTTCGAAACGGCCATGAAATGCGTGCACGAAGCGGTCGTCGACGCGGAGACCAAGAGCGACGTGATGATCCGCAGCGTTTACGTCGGTGTCGCGGGCTCGCACATCCAGAGCTTCAACAATCGCGGTTCCGTATCGCTTCCGGAAGAGCGCGACGAGATCGACGAGCAGGACATCGAGGACGTAAAGATCAACGCGCGCGAAGTCAGCATTCCCGCGCAGAACGCGTTCCTGCATTCCATCATCCAGCATTATCACGTCGACGGCCAGGACGGCGTCCTCAATCCGGTCGGCATGCTCGGGCAAAAACTGGAAGCCGATTTCCACATCATCCATGGCGTGCGGACACGGATTCAAAACACGATCCGCTGCATAAAGGAGTTGCCGCTCGAAGTGGAAGACGTGGTCTTCACCGCACTCGCTTCCGCGCAGGTCGTGCTCACGCAGCACCAGAAAAACCTTGGCGCGCTCGTGATCGATATCGGCGGCGGAACGAGCGATTACATTTTATATGTGGACGGTGCGGTCAAACAAAGCGGCGTCCTTGGCGTCGGCGGCGATCACATCACGAACGATATCTCGATGGGTCTGCGCATTCCGATGACGCGCGCCGAGAAACTAAAAATCGAAGAAGGCAGCGTCACGCTCGGCAATTGTCTGCCAGGTGAGACTGTGTTGCTGAAGGACGATTCGGGTTTTGCCGGCAAAGAAATCGAGCGGGAAACGCTGAACACGATCATTCATTTGCGGCTGCGCGAGACCTTCGAGTTGCTCAAGCGGAAGCTGGAGGAAGAGCCATTCATCAACTACATCGGCGAAGGAATTTTCATCACCGGCGGCTGCAGCCACTTGAACGGCATCGATCATCTGGCCGAGGAAGTTTTCGAATTGCCGGCGCGCGTCGCTCACGCGCAAACCATGTCGGGACTGACGAGCGCTTTCGAAAACCCGCAATTCTCCGCGGCGATCGGGTTGATTAAATACGCGCAGGCGATGCAGATCGACCGGAGGCCGCGTGGCGGCATCGGACGAATTTTCGGCAAGTTCTTCAGTGGGATGAGATCGTGAAAGCCGCGTTCTTAATGATTTGTCATCCCGAGCCGCGCAGACGGCGAGGGACCTCACAAGCGCTCAATCGCTTCCGCGAAACAACAGGCGTGCGCATAACAGGAACGCCTGATGTTTGACGATAGCCTAAATTGCAGTTGTGAGGTCTCTCGGCGCGCTGCGCCAGCCTCGGGATGACCGCAAATGAATCCGAAACCAAATTAGCACGCCCATGATTCAACTCAGCCGCAACTACAGCCTCCCCGAGAAAGCGGAGGAAGAAATCCCGATCAAGGTCGTCGGCGTCGGTGGCGCGGGCTCGAATGTCCTCGATCGCATGATGCTCGACGGCCTCGACAAGGCCGATCTGATCGCGATCAACACCGACGTGCAATCGCTCGCCAGCTCGGTGGCCACGCACAAAGTGCAGCTCGGGCGCACGGTCACGCGTGGCCTCGGCGCGGGCGGCGATCCCGAGGTCGGTTACAACGCGGCTTACGAATCGGCCGACGAACTCCGAGCGGCGTTGACTGATGCGCGCATGATTTTCATTTGCACCGGACTCGGCGGAGGCACCGGTTCCGGCGCGGCGCCCGCCGTGGCCCAAGTGGCGCGCGAAGCCGGTTCGCTTGTCGTTGTTTTCGCGACGATGCCGTTCGCATTCGAAGGAAAACGCCGCACCGCGCAGGCGCAGGAAGCGCTGGTCAAATTGCGCGAAAATTCTGACGCGGTCATTTGTTTCGAGAACGACCGCATGGGCGACATGGTTGCGCCGAAAGCAGGGATTCATCAGGCGTTCGCCGCCGCCGATGTCACGATCAGCCAGAGTGTGCGCTCGATCGTGAACCTGATTCAGCGCCCGGGTCTGATTCGCATCGGCTTCGACGATCTGCTCGCGGCGCTGCGCAGTCCGAGCGGCCGCTGTCTGTTTGGTTTCGGCGAATCGGATTCTGATAACCGCGCGCACGATGCTCTGACGCAGGCGCTGAAAAATCCGCTCATGGATCGCGGGCGGATGCTGGCCGATGCGTCGCACGTTCTCGTCCAAATTGCCGGCGGGCCGGGCATGACGCTGACCGAGGTCGAGATTCTGATGCAGGAACTCGGGCGTCACATTAACGATCACACCCAGATTCTGTTCGGGACCGCGGTCGACGGGCGGATGGGAAACCGGTTGAGCGTGACGCTGATCAGTTCGCTTTCGTCGGAGGAAGAAGCCGCGCCAGCGCCTGTGAAGCCGGTGAGCAAGGCGAAACCCGCCAAGCGTCCGGCACCGGCGCCTGAGCCGATTGTGCCTCCAGCGCCGCCGATCTGGGAAGAACGCGAGGAAGCAGCGCCTGCCTTTGTCGCGGAGGAACCGCTGCCGGTCGTCGAACCGCCCGCGTTTGAGCCGGAATTAATTCAGGCCGACCAACCGGCAACTTACGAACCGGAACCAGCTCCTTCTGCCGAAGCGGCTGAGGATCCGTTTCTCGAAGAACCGCCGCCACAGCCGCGCGTCATTTTTCCGAAGAAAAAACCGGTGCCGTTCCAAGAGGCAAAGCCGGTCGTTGAAAAAAAGCCGCACGCGAAACAGGAAGTGATGCAATTCGAGCCGGTCACGCGCGGCCGTTTTGAGAAAAGCGAGCCGACCATCGTCGAAGGCCAGGATCTGGATGTGCCGACGTTTCTGCGAAAGAACGTGCGCGTGAAGTAAGGTGAAGTGGCATCGGCTTCCAGCCGATGGGCTTTCGAGATCATCGGCAAGATGCCGATGCCACGCTTACTTCTTCATCAAGTCGAGCACCGCGCTGACCATCCCGATCATTCCCGTCCGAATGGTCGGCTCGGGCACCGGCGCGAACTTGCTGGAGTGCAAACTTGGGAGCGACGCCGCCCCCGGCTTTTTGGCCTCGGCCGCTTTGGCCGGATCGACCGCGCCGACGTTAAACATGAACGCCGGAATCGAATGATCCGGCAGGCTGTATTCGCTGAAGTCTTCGCCACCCATCGTCGGATCTTTCGCGATCACGTTGTCGGCGCCGATCGCCACCTTCAACGCGGCTGAGACCCGCTTCGTCAGCTCGGGATTATTGTAGGTAGCCGGCGTGAATTCATTCTGCCGGACCTTCACCTCGGGCATTTTATCCGGCGGAAGACCGGCCGCGGCCGCGCAACCTTTCGCTATGCGATCGATCGCGGCGAGCACGACATCGCGCACATCCTTCTTATAGGTGCGCACGGTGAGCTGCATCTTCACTTCATCCGAAATGATGTTGTGCTTCGTCCCGCCGTGAATGGAGCCGACGGTCACCACGACGTCGTCGTGCGGATTCGTTTCGCGGCTCGCGATCGTCTGCCAGGCGTTGATGATCTCGGCCGAGAGCACGACCGGGTCTTTCGTCTTGTGCGGATACGCGCCGTGCCCACCCATTCCTTTTACGTTCACGTCCACGGAATCGACGTTGGCGTAGCAATAACCTTCCGTGACTCCGATCTGGCCAGTCGCGATCTCGGCGTCGTCATGCAAGCCGAGCACGTAAGTCGGTTTCGGCCATCGGGTGTAGAGCCCATCCTTCAATAACGCGCGCGCGCCGCCCACCGTTTCCTCCGCCGGTTGTCCGATGAAAATAATCGTGCCGTGCCATTTATCTTTCAGCTTCCCAAGGGCGCGGGCCGTGCCGATGAAGGTGGACATGTGAATGTCATGGCCGCACGCGTGCATCACGCCGACTTCCTGGCCCGCATCATTCTTGGTCGTGACCGTGCTGGCGTACGTAACGCCGGTTTCTTCGCGCACCGGCAACGCGTCCAGATCAGTGCGGATGGCGACCGTCGGGCCGTCGCCATTTTTCATGACGCCGATCACACCGAAACAGGGCAGGCCGGCCTGCTCGTACTTGCCGACGTGTTCCGTCACCTCGCAGCCAGCGGCCTTGAGTTCTTTCGCGACGATCGCGGCCGAGCGCTCTTCATGGGTCGAGAGCTCGGGATGAGTGTGAAGATCTTTGTAGATGGTCAGGAGCGATGGCAACTCGGCGTCGGCGATCGTTTGTGGAGTTTGCTGGGCAAGGAGCGGAATTGAAATAAGAGCGAGCGCGAAAGTCAGAAAGCGAATCTTCATGGCGCCTATATATCAGAGCGCGCTACAAAAAGCATACGGGTATTAGCGATTGGTGGATCGAGCGCTCCGCCGCTCGATGTGAGTTGGGACAGCATCGCGCCCGTCATCGCGCGACGGAGCGCGCGATCCACCTTGATTCACCACGGTATCGCCGCGTAGTTGCAGGCCCATGGCCTTCGAGGAAAACACGCTGCTTTTCGGCTCCGATCCGACGACGCGCATCGTCGCGATCGAGCTCGGCGATACGGGGACCGTGAAGGTCTATCGCCGCGAGAAGGACGGTTCGACCACGGCCGACATCGAGCCGTTTCACCCATTCGTCTGGTGCGACTCCGACGTGACCGATCTGAATATCGACGCCGAAAAGCTCGCCGGCGATTTGCGTTACGGCTGGCGGATCACGGTCAACAGCTGGAAAGAATTAATCGCGCTCCGCAATGGATTGAAAAGCGCCGGGCGCAGCTTCTTCGCGCTGAGCGATCCGGTACAACATTACCTCACTCACACCGGACGCACCCTCTTCAAAGGCTTGCCGTTCGCAGAACTCCGCCGGCTCCAGCTCGAAGTTCTCTCTTTCGTCGGCGGCGAAACCGAAATCCCCGACGCTTCGCAGCCGGCCGATCACATCATGAGCATCGCGCTTTCCGACAACAGCGGCTGGGAAGAAGTGATCGTGGTCGACGCGAGCAAACTGGAAGAGTCGGAAAAAGCCGCACTGAAGCGACTCACGGCGATCATCAAGGAACGCGATCCCGATGTGATCGAAGGCCATAACCTTTTCCGCTTCGACCTTCCGTACCTCGTGGCGCGAGCGCGCAAGGCGAAGGTGAAACTGGATTGGGGACGCAGCGGCGGATTTCTGCGCTCGCGTCCATCGCGGCTTCAGATCGCGGAGAAGACGATCGATTATCCGAAGTTCACCGTCGATGGCCGGCACTTCGTCGATACATTTCTGCTTGCGCAATTCTACGACGTCGGCATGCGCAGCCTTTCAGGCTTCGAGCGGATCGATGTCGCGCAGCATTTTGGGCTGACTGACGAAACACAAATCTCCTCGCTGAGCGGCAAGGAACTGCAGCGCGCTTATCTAGAAGACACCGAGCGCCTCCGCCAGCGCGCCCTCTGCGCCGTGCGCGAAACGCGCGCCGTCGCTGACCTCCTAAGCCCCAGCTATTTCATCCAGGCGCAGATTTTTCCCTACAACTATCAGGACGTGATCGTGCGCGGGAACGCCACCCGCATCAACGCGCTCTTCCTCCGTGAATACTACCGGCAACGCCATTCCATTCCCGAGATGCCGATGGTGCGCGGCTTCGAAGGCGGTTACACCGCGATCTTTTTCACGGGCGTCGCGCGCAACGTCTGGCATTGCGATATCGCGTCGCTTTATCCCTCCGTGATGTTGCAGTTCGACTGCTTCCCGGTGACCGATCAACTCCAGATCTTCCGAAGTTTGCTCACCGATCTGCGCACGTTCCGGCTCGAAGCGAAGGCGAGCATGCGCTCCGCGAAGGACCGCGCGCAGCAGCAATATTTTCATGCTCTCCAAAACACCTTCAAGATTTTGATCAACAGCTTCTACGGCTACCTCGGTTTCGCCCAGGGGCATTTCGCCGATTTCGAAGCAGCCGCGCGCGTCACCCAGATCGGCCGCGAACTGCTGCAAAAAATGATCGACTGGCTAAACGCGCGCGGCGCCCAAGTCATCGAGGTCGATACCGATGGCATCTATTTCGTCCCGCCGGGTTCCTCGCCTTCTGTAGCGGCAGGCGTGTCGCCTGCGAGAGAGAACACAGCAGCCGACACGGCTGCCACTACAGAAGAAACGATTGCCGGACTGCGCAAAGGCCTCGCCGCTGAACTTCCGCCCGGAATCGAGGTCGAGTTCGACGAGCAATTCGACGCGATGTTCAGCTACAAGGCCAAGAACTATGCGCTCCTCACCCGCGACGGCGAAGTCATCATCAAAGGCGGCGCACTCAAGTCGCGCGGGCTCGAAAAATTCCAGCGCGTTTTTCTCGAGGAAATGATCAAGCTGATCATGGAAGGCAAATCGGAATCGATCGGTGTGTTGCGGGAAGATTTCGAGAAGAAGATCCGTGGGCGCGAATGGAACATCGATATGCTGATGAAAACCGACACGCTCCAGGATTCGCTCGATAAGTATCGAGCGAAGATCGCCGGCTCCGCGCGTAATCGGGCCGCTGCGTACGAGCTCGCGCTGGCGAGCGGCCGTAACTACAAACCGGGCGAGCAGGTCAGCTACTACATCACCGGCACGACCAAGAAAGTGGCCGCCTACGAAAACGCGAAGCTGGCTTCTGCATTCGATCCGCAAAACCGCGACGAAAACATCGATTACTATGTCGCGAAGCTCGACGAGCTGGTGAAGAAGTTCGCGAACGTGACACCCGCGGAAACGAAGCAGGAGACGTTGCTGCTGTAACAAGGAGCGGCGATTTCCAAATCGCCGAAGCCTGACAATGGAATGGTGTCTTGCCTGAAACAGTCGGCGATTTGGAAATCGCCGCTTCTTGATGGCGCTACCTACTTCCGCGCCTGACAAAGGCAGGACGTTGTGATCTGAGTGTCGGCCTTCGCCCAGATTGTTTGGAATTTGGTTTTCATCGCGGCGGCTTCGTCATCGTTCTTTTTTTGTTCGCGCAGGCTTTCGCCCAAGCCGAAGAGCGACCAGCCGTTGTCCGGAAGACGCACGAGATCGTCGCGATAGACCTGCTCCGCTTCGGCGAAGCGGCCGCTTTTCATGAGAACGGCGCCTAACGAGTGACGGACAGGAATCATCCACGACGGCGGCTCATTGTATTTCAAGGCGTCCTCTTCTTTCACCGCGGTCTGCAGCTCCGCCAGGCCCGCATCCACGTTTCCTTCCGCGACCAGAATCTCACCTTCGAGCATGTGGGTCGTGAGCGAGATGACTGAGGACGCGTAATTTTTGCCGAGCTGCGCCTCTTTCGGGACCAGCTTCGCTCCGTCGACGAAGAGCGCCTGCTCCTTCCGCGCGGCCATCGTGTTGCCTTTGGCCGCGTAAGCGGTGGCGCGCGCGGCGTGATGAAAGGCGCGGACAAACGGCATGCCGGGCGGATACTTGTTGGGCTCAGCCAGAATTTCATCCCAGCGTCCGAAGCGGACCAGCACTTCGAGTGGGACCGCAAAAAAACCATCCGCGAAGGCCGCGCTCTCCTTCACGAATTTTACAGGCAATTCCGCCACCATCGCGCGCGCGTGTTTCATCGCGACTTCGCGCTGCCCGGTCATCAACGCGGCGTAGGCCAGCATGTGCCGATTGTGCGCCGCGTAAACCGGCAGCCGACCGGTGAGGGGACCGACGATCTTCCGGTAGCGCTTATCAGCCGCGACGGCTTTCTCGTTGGTGTCGATCGCCTGCTGCCAGCGCCCGCGCCGGATATCGATGTGGGATGGCATGTGGACATTGTGCGCGAGGCCAGGTTGCAAAGTGCGCAGCCGATCCGCCGCCGCATCGGCGCGCTCCGGATTTCGCGACGCTTCCACCGCGTGAATGTAGAGATGGTTTGCGAACGGATGGTTCTGGTTGAGGGCCAGGACTGCGTCGAGCGTCGCAAGGATTTCATCCGTGCCCGGATTGGGCTGGCCGTCCCGCGTCCACTGGTCCCACGGCCGCAGGTCCATCATCGCTTCGGCGAACAACGCGCCCGCATCCTGATCGTCCGGAAATTGTTTCCAAACTTCCCGCATCGCGGCAGCGTAGGCTTCATCGAGCGGCTTGCGATCTTCCGGTTGCGGATTCGCATATCGACGGCTCAGCGCCTCGATCAATGCTTTCTCGACCGGTGACGCCTTATCGGCATTTTGCTGCGCGAGTTGTAATTCCTTCCAGGCCGCTTTGGCGGCCGACGGCGGCACCATTGGAAAATTAATATGAGGCCCATTCGCCAGCGCGATTCCCCAATGCGCCATCGCGCACTTCGGATCCAGTTTCGCGGCTTCCTGAAACGCGCGGATCGCCGCCCCGTGATTGAACCCGTGATAAAATCCCAGCCCCTGGTTAAAATAGCGCTGAGCCTGCGGCGATTCAGTCGTGATTTTGCGCGAATAAGAGCCCAGCCCCTCGAAAACCGGCTCGCGGGCAGAGAGAGCACCGACGCTAATAACCGCGAATAACGAACCGGCAAGAAGTCTGCCCCAAGAACGAAACGATTTCATGTCGTGAAAGCTATCTTGATCACGCTAATGCCGACAAGCCCGAGCGGACGAAAACCTCAACTGATCAATCAGCAATATCAGCTTCCAAGTCGCCCGTGTAAGGTTGCATTGTGCCGGCCTTTCGTGCGCGCGCGATCAGCTTTCTGGTTCGCTTAACGAAGCGATCAAGTTCTTGCTCCGTTATGCCATATTCGCGAATAGCGTAGTCGTCGGACTGCACCATCAACGGCGGCGAAAGTCTGCTCTTAGTCGGCTTGGGCATACTCCCGCTTCGGATTGAGATCGATCCCGTTTAGCACCGGGAAATCCTTATCACCGAAGCGCACCTTGATCATGATCCAATTCTCTAATGTGCTCTGCAGGGCTTCCCGGCAGGCTTCGAGCGTCGCGTCTTCTGCCCATAATCCCTGTAGACCCGGAATCGTGGCGAAGAAGCGGCCGTTCTCCATTAGTTCGTAATGCGCGAGCCGTATCGCTTCGCGAATGTAATCAGTCAGCATCCTCGGCACGATACGGCATTGCCGTCTGCCTTTCACCGATATTTGCGGTGGGCGACAATAACGCAGGCGGGGGACGGCGATGAAAGCTCAAGTCGTTTCATGGTGACACCGAACAGCGGAAAAGTTAAAGCGAAAAGTTCAGCAGTTGCATCAGCAAAATGCGCGACGACGTTGGATTCAAGTCCTAGGGTTTCCCTTTTTGATATGAATCACCACTCGCATCCCGCCGACGGAGGGCTCAAGGTTAACGATAGCAATGAGACTTTTGCAGCTTGGGCTGAGCGAGAGTTAGTGCCCGACTCACTCAAAGATCGAGTCCGTTCAGCGCAAGTTCTGCTTATTCCTGACTTGGAGCGACACCCGGATCGGCGTCCCCTATTTCCAGTCGGTACCGACAGTCTTTTCGCTTATCTCCAACAGGGAATCGGACGAGAAAAAATTGAACTGCCGGTCGAGGATTCTGACTACGCAGAAGTCGCATTGCACGCCGACATCAAGCGGCTTGGAGTGTTCCTCGTAAATAGCGTTGTTCTCTCCTTGTTTCTGAATGTGTTAGCAAATTACGTATACGATAAGGTTCGACCAACCCATCAGGATACCATCGAATTTTCAGTTACTGTTACGGACGGCACGAAAGCAAAAAACTTTCGATTCTTCGGAGGTGCGGAAGATTTCAAGAAAACCGCAGCGGAGATAGAGAAGCTTTGGCAGGACAAAAGTGACAATAAGTGAGACGGACGAAGCTATAGGCAAGCTTCTTACCGCCGGGGAGAGTTCAGCCGAGCAGTTCGAAACACTCATTCCCAGCATCGTTGCAGGTAAGCGTGAGGCTATCACCGGAGGCGATGAAGCGGTCGCAAAAAGATTCTGGGCCTATGAGCAAGTTGCCAAGCTACACATGCATTGGGCCAAGTTATTTTGTTTGCTCAAGGATGAGCGGTTCTACGATGCATGGCGATCGCTGGAGAAATGCGAATTGATCATACGATTTCTCGCGCCTCATCTCGCAGTGATAGGTGGGGACAGATTTGGAGTGGCGTGGATACAAAAGGCGATCGAACGGTTTCAGTCGCTATATCCTTACGCACTATTTTTCAGTCCCGCTATCGTGGAGCTAGAGAAGATATGCAGTATCTGCCGAGCGCGAATATCCGCGCGAGTGCGTTGCGATCACGAAGTGGGAGAGATTTACGGCGGTGAAATGTGTTCGCGCATCGTGACGAAAGGGGAGGTGCTGGAAATCTCTTTGGTTGAGCAACCGGTACAAAAATATTCTGTGCCTTTCCTTACTGACGAGAAAACCGGCAAATCGCGCGATCACTACGACTATGCCGTTATTAAGTACGCTGTTTCCGCACTTCCTGACCGCTTTACTTCGTGGCAAGTCAAACGAACTACGAAACGCTATCCGATTGCGCGATTCAGCGAGTGTAACTTGCAATCCCGATGTCCGTGCGGGTCGGGCAAGACATTTCAGGAATGCTGTAGTGGAAAGGCAGAAATAGAGATGCCCCATCTACAGTTCGTATTCGCCCTCGAACCTGAAAACGTTCCACCCGAGGCCTTATTTCTCGATGGCAGGAGGAGTTAATTCCGTCACGACAACTCACTCGCCGACGCCACGCAACCTGGTTGTCACTCGTAGCGTGGGACGGCGATGAACGTGACGGCGTCGTGCGCGGTAATGCCGAAGAGGATGCTGCTGAGGAAGCGGGAGAGGAAGAAGGCGCCGACTAGGCCGGCGAGGATGCCGGCGGCGGTGAGCTTGAAGGTCCGGGCGAGGATGAGCTGAAGAATGTTGCCGCGGGTGGCGCCGAGGGCCATGCGGATGCCGATTTCTTTGTAACGCTGGGTGACGAGATACGCGATGACGCCGTAGATGCCGAGGCAGGCGAGCGTGAGCGCGAAGATGGAGAAGATGCCGATGAGCCAGGTGCGGAAGCGCGGCTGGGCGATGGAATCGTTGATGAGCGATTCCATGGTGTTGGCCCTTACGACGAGCGCGGGATCGAGGGAGTGAATGGCGGTGCGCACGGATGAGGCCACGCTGGCGGGCGCGCTGGAGCGGACGGCGAAGTTCAACTGGCGGCCGACGAAGGTGAGAGCGCCGGCTGGCGTTTGCGGATAGGGGACGTAGATCTCGGCGTCGGGCGCGATATCGAGGCCGCTGTGTTTGATGCTGCCACAAACGGCGACAATCGAGAGCCAATCTTTTCCGAAGCGGATTCGTTTTCCGAGCGCGCTCTCGTTAGGCCAGAAGCGTTGCGCGAAAACTTCGTTGACGATCGTGACGCCGGGCGCGGTTTCGTTATCGCGCTCGGTGAAATCGCGGCCCTGCTTGAGCGGGACTTGAAGGGTGGCGAAATAGCCGGGACTCACGGGGCGAATCTGCGCGTTATATTGCACGCCGGGCGCGGCGGGTTGGCCTTCGACTTCGCAGCTGTTGCCCCAACTGTTGCCGCCGAAAGGTAAATGCGTCACCACGCCGGCGGTTTCGACACCTGGAAGGACACGCACTTTAGCGAGGGCGTCCTGATAGAACCGGATCATCTGCGGGGCTTCAGGATAGCGGTCTCGCATGAGAACGGTATCAACGACGAGGACATTCTGCGGACGGAAGCCGGGATCGGCGTGGACGAGCGCGACGAAGCTCCGCAACATGAGCGCGCAACCAATCAGCAGTACGCACGCAAGCGCGACTTCGGCGAAAACGAGCGCGCGGCGGGTGCGTTCGGCGCCGGCGCTGCTGCTCGAGCGCGACGTGCCCTTGAGCGCGTCCTGCAGATTCGTGCGGGAGGCGGCGAAGGCGGGTCCGAGGCCGAAGAAAATTCCGGACGCAGCGGAGATCAGCAGGACGAACACGAGGGCCGAAGCATCGAGCTGGGCGTGCAGAAGCTCGGGAAGATTATTGGCGCCGAAATGTTTCAACAGGTCGAGCCCCCATCCGGCGATGCCGATCCCAAGCGTGCCGCCGATGCAGGCGAGAAGCGCCGCTTCGGTGAGCAATTGTGCAATCAGACGCGGCCGGCTCGCGCCCATCGCGCTGCGAATCGCCATTTCCGATTGGCGTGAGCTGGCCCGCGCCAGCATCAGGTTGGCGACGTTCGCGCACGCGATGAGCAGGAGGAAAGCGACGGCGCTGAGAAGAACAAGCAGCGGCCGGCGGAGATTACCGGAAATCATTTCCTTGAGGCTCACTGAGTAAAACCGGCGAACGGTGTCGTCGTCGGCTGCATTCACGCGTGTGCCGAGGAGATCGATTTCAGCTTTGAGACGTTCCGGTGTCACGCCCGGTTTTAGCCGGCCGATCACGCGCAGAAAGTGCGCGTCGAGATTTTCCTTATAGATCGGCGCTTCCAACGCAGCGGGCACCCAGAGTTTAATTTCGCGCCTCAGGAAATCGAAGCTCTCGGGCATGACTCCGATGATGGTGTAGGGCTTGCCATTCATCGTCACCGCCTGGCCGAGCAAGTCGGATTGCATCCCGAATTTTTCCCGCCAGAAAGCGTGGCTGAGAATGACGACGCGATCCTGGCCGACTTTGCCTTCGGCTTCGAGGAACGTGCGGCCAAGCGCCGGCTTCGCGCCCAGGGTTGGAAAAAACGAGGGCGTCACCTGTTGTCCGATCGCCAGCTCGGGCTCGCCGCGGCCCGTGATGGTGAAGCCGTTCCCGGTCATCGCGGCGAAGTTCTCGAAGAGCTGGCTTTGTTCGCGCCACACCGTGAATTCGCGCGTGGAAAACGAGACGCGTTTTTCCTGCGGCAGATCCTGCCAGAGCATCACCAGGCTATCGGCGTGTGGAAACGGCGGGCCTTTCAGCAAGACGGAATTCACGATTGTGAACATGAGCGCGGTGCTGCCGATGCCGAGCGCGAGCACGAGGGCGACGGTCAATGAGAACACCGGTGCTTTGCGCAGAGTGCGAAGCGCGAACCGAAAATCCTGCAGCCGTGTTTCAAGGAAATGTCCAAGGCGAACATCGCGCACTTGCTCCTTCACCTGCTCGGCGCCTCCGAGCTCGACGAGCGCGGCGCGGCGCGCGTCGGTTTCGTTGAGGCCCTCTTTCATCTTCCTTTGCGTCGACAAATCGACGTAGGAGCTGACTTCATCGGCGAGGTCCTGTTCCACCTTGCGCCGGCGAGTGAGGTTGCGGAAGAAAGCGGAGATGCGCATGGACTGGCCGCCGCGTTTATTCGTAACGAAGCGCGATCACCGGATTGACGCGCGTAGCCCGGCGCGCGGGAATGTAGTTGGCGACCAGTGCGACCGTGGCCAGGACGGTTGAGACCGCGGCGAACGTGGGCACGTCGGTGGCCGTGATGCCGAA
>JBEEHU010000096.1:0-6993 GCA_041167565.1 Verrucomicrobiota bacterium
TGACCGGAAAGCACGGCGAATACAAAATCACGTTCGACAAGGACGGGCGCAAAACTTCCGAGAAGATCACGACGCCGCCGGTGCCCGGGCACACCGTGGTGACCACGCTCGATCTGCATTTGCAGGAACTCGCCGAGAAAGCGCTCGAGGCGAAAGCAAAGCGCGGCGCGATTGTCATAGTTGAACCCAACAGTGGCGACATCCTGGCGATGGCGTCGTGGCCGACCTACGATCCGAATGCGTTCACGCCAACGATTTCCGCCGAGAAATTCAAGGCGCTCCAGGACGACCCCGATATTCCGCTGTTGCCGCGCGCGTTCCGCTCGTCGTATCCGCCGGGGTCCACCTTCAAGGTCGCGGTCGGCATCGCCGCCTTGGAGAGCGGCACCGTCCGCTCAGACGATCAATTCGACTGTGTGCCGGCGATCACGATCGGCAACATCGTTTTTCACAACTGGAAGAAAACCGACCGTGGCGCGCTGAATTTCATCGAGGCGCTGACCGAATCTTGCGACACCTGGTTTTATCAGGTCGGCATCAAGACCGGCGCGGATCCGATTCTCGATTGGGCGCAGCGGCTCGGGTTCGGCGCGAAGTGCGGGATTCCGCTGCGCGGCGAAGTGGAAGGGCGCGTGCCTAACGATCAATACATGAAAGCGACCCACGGCCGGAAACTGCTCAATGGCGACATCGCGAATCTTTCCATCGGTCAGGGCGACACTCAGGCGACACCGCTGCAAATGGCGCAAGCCATGGCGATCATCGGCAACGGCGGGACGTTTTATCAAACGCGTTTGGTGCAACAGGTGCAGACGGTCGATAACGAAATTGTGACGGCGTTCCAGGTGCGCGAGAAAAAGACGCTCGGCGCATCGGCGGATACGATGGCGCAGTTGCGAACCGGGTTAATCAACGCGGTGAACGCGCCGGCCGGCACTGCGCATCAATCGAGTCTCGAGAGCGTGGAGGTCGCGGGGAAAACCGGGACGGCGCAGTGGGGACCGAAGAACAAGGAGCGCACCGCGGCGTGGTTTGCGGGGTTCGTTCCGGCGGAGAAACCGCAGTACGCATTTGCCGCCTTGTATGAAGGAGATGTCGGCGCCAATGCGCACGGAGGCAGCTTCGCCGCGCCGATGATCGGGATGATCTTGAAGGAGATCTATAAGGAGAACGGGAACAAGAAGCGACGGACGACTGAGCCGGGAGAGACACCGGTCAAACGCGCTCAGCCGGTGGAAGAGGAGGGAGATTGAGGGCGCGCGGTATTACCGCTTGTCATCCTGAGCTGCGCAGACGGCGAAGGACCTCGCAGTCGCGGAACCGCTATCGCGAGGCGAGGTCGCGTTGATCGTGGATGTCGCGACCAGGAAGCGCGAAAGCGGCTAAGGCAGTTGCGAGATCCCTCGGCGCGCTTCGCCAGCCTCGGGATGACAACCGGTTCACACCGCGGCCGCTTCGGCTGGCTCAGGTAGTTCCATCGTGCCTTTAAACTTCGGTTCTTCGCGCTCCACCCCGAAATTTTCTGCGTAAAGCTCGGCGATCTTTTCCATCTCTTCACCGGTCAGCGGCGGACACGCGGGCGCTTTCGCGAACTCCATCAGTTGCGCTTCCTCGTAGATGTTCGGCAGCGTTGAGGCGACCCGGTCGTCCGCGAGCAGCCATTGCAACGCAGCCTGGCCGAGCGTTCGGTCCGAGTTCTCAAGGAACCGAAGCCGATCGATTTTCTTCACTCCGTTCAGGAGCCAGCTTCGAGGCCGATGATTGCGATGATCGTTTGGCGGGAAAACAGTTTCGGCGGTGTATTTCCCTTCGAGCATTCCGGAAGAATGCGTCACGCGGATGAGGAACATCGTGTCCTTCCCAGCCTCGGTCGCGGCCTCCTGCATCGCGCGCCCTGGGTGTTGCTCGAGCATATTGTAGATATGCTGCACGCTGGTGACATCGCGTTCCCGGATGCAATTGATCCCTTCGTAAAGCCAGCCGACCGCCGGCCCGAGCGCGATGCCGGAATACCGAATCTTCCCGCTCGCTTTCAATTTTTCCAGTGTGGTCCAGAGGGCATCGTCGTAAATCTGTTCCATCCGGATGTTGTGCAATTGCAGGAGATCGATGCGATCGGTCTTCAAACGCTTGAGCGCGGCATCGGTGGCTCGCACGATCGCATCCGGCGAAAAATCCTGGGGAATTTCGCGCTGCCCCCGCCCGCGTGACTCACCGTGCGTCACAAAATCGTAGCCGACTTTCGTCGCGACCACGATTTCGTCGCGCTGATTTGGGAACGCCTTCGCGATCAACTCTTCGCTCAGGCCGTTTCCGTAGGTGTCGGCGGCATCGAAGAGGGTGACACCGAGATCGAGCGCCTTGTGCATGAGCGCGATCGCCTCGCCTTCGGTGAATTGTCCCCACCAGCCGGTCGAGATCGTCCAAAGTCCAAAGCCGACTTCGCTCACGCGTAGGTCGGTGTTTTTGTAGGTGCGGTAGCGCATCGGCTAAATCTAGCAGGACGGAGCGATATCTCGCAACACTCGGCAAGTCTGTAATTCGACGTTGGACGTTGGACGTTGGACGTTGGACGTTTCAGTTTTCCATGATCTCCCGCACGAGCAGCGCGCTTCTCATCGTCGGCCACGGCTCGACCGTTAACGCCGACTCCAGCGCGCCGACCCTCGCGCACGCCGCCGAAATTCGACGCCGTGGAATTTTTGCCGATGTCGCCTGTTCCTTTTGGAAAGAGGAACCGAGCCTGCGCGATGCGCTCTTCTTCTTTCGCGACCCTTCCATCCAGGAGGTTTACGTCGTTCCAAATTTCATCAGCGAGGGGTATTTCACGCGGACGGTCATTCCGCGTGAATTGGAACTAACCGGCCGGGAAACGGCGCGCCCGAGCGGCCAGCTCTGGAAATATTGCGAGCCCGTCGGTAACCACGAAAGCATGACCGAACGGTTGCTGCAGCGCGCGCACGAAATAGCGCCTGACGTCCCGGAAGCGGAAACCACGCTCCTGATCGTGGGCCATGGAACGGAACTGAACGACAACAGTGCGCTCGCCGCGAAACAACAGGTGGAAAAGATCCGCGCGCTCGGCCGTTATGCGGCCGTCCTCAACGTTTACATGGAAGAGCCGCCGCTCGTCTCGGATTGGTTGAACTTAACCACGACACGCAACGTCGTTGTCGTGCCCTTTTTCATTTCCGATGGATTGCACAGCTACGAGGACATCCCGGCGTTGCTCGGAATCGAAACTCAACCGGAGAAGGCGCATCGGCTTCACGGCCGTTCACTCTTTTATTCGACAGCGATCGGAACCGATTCCAAATTTGCCGACGTGATCATTCAACAGGCGAAGGGGTGGACAAGACAGGTGCCGCAATCGGCCTCGTAATTCATCCGCACGCAGTTACGGTTCTAAATGGAAGCGACCAGCACAAACTGCAAAAAGCTGCAGGAGATCGGCGCGTTCGTTCTCGCGGGCGCGCGGAAGCCTGAGCAATTGTGCGAGATCGCGGAGATGATCCGCGCCGCCTGCGGCTATCGCTGGGTCGGCATTTATAAAATTGTCCGCGGCGATTTTGTGATCGTAGCGAGGACCGGCGAGGAACCGCCGGCCTATCCGCGCTTTCCGATCACCCAGGGGTTGGCGGCGGCGGCGGTCGAATCGAAACAGGCGGTGATGGTGGCGGATGTGCACAAAGATCCGCGCTATCTGCCGACCTTCGGCAGCACGAACTCGGAGATCGTCGTGCCGGTAATGACGGAATCGGGGAAAGCGGTGGGTCTGATCGACGTGGAGAGCGAAAAGTTGGATGCGTTTACCGAGAGCGATAAGGACTTTCTCGAACACGTGGCGTTTATTATTGCGCGCGCGTTGAAGTGAGCGCGGTCGCGGAGGAAATTGCGCTCGGCAAATCGGTGGCAGCGGGTTTGCGTCACATCGGGCAAATTGCGATCGAGTGCCTGGATGACGGAAGCTTCACGCTCGTGCATCGCGATGACGCGGCGCGAAATGATCTGGCGCTCTACCACGCTGCGCAGGATGCAACTGAGGTGGCGCGATTTGATGACGCCGGGAATTACCGGCCGCTCAAGACCGCTCCGAGCCTACGCCATGGATGGCGGCTGGCTTTGCGCAGCGTGGTCGAGCTTCGGACGGCGCTCGACCTTTTTTACCCCGGTCGGCTGGCGGCCTTGTTCGCCTTCGAAAAGCAAGAACTGGTCACGACACCGCTGCGGGAAACGCTCGGCCGCCAATCAGGCATGTATCGAATCGCCGCGCAGATCGACGATCCCGCCGCGGATGAACTAATCGGCAATTTCTGTCGGTCCGATGGTGGATGTCTCCGCACGATTCTTTGGCGGCGAGATACGCAGGGGACTGTCGCCTCCACCCGACTACCGGCCGAAAAATTCGATCCGACTCACGATCAAACCGGCGGCGGGAAGCCGGTCGTACCGCTGCTTTGTCAGGAAGCATGCAACCTCCTCGTTGCCGAGGCGCGCAAAGTAGTTCAGGCAGGTCGATGATTATCCGGTCACGCGTCGTGGTGCCGATGGCTGGCGAGCCGATTGAGAATGGCGCGGTGGCCGTCAATGAAAACCGAATTGCGGCAGTAGGCCGCTTTGAAGATGTAAAGGCCAACCACCACGGCGAAGTCATCGACCTGGGCGAAATGGTGTTGTTGCCCGGACTGATCAACGCCCATTGCCATCTCGATTACACAATCTTGCGGGGCAAAATCCCGCCGGCGCGCTCGTTCGCCGACTGGATCCTCGCGATCAACAACCACAAGGCCGCGCTCAGTGAAACGGATTACATTGCATCGATCGCCGATGGACTCGCGGAAGCCAGGCGATTTGGGACGACGACGGTTTTGAATCTGGAAGCGTTTCCCGAACTTCTCCCGCGACTGCCACGCCCGCCACTGCGCATCTGGTGGTGCGCGGAGATGATCGATCTTCGCAAAACTGTCGACGTGAATGAAGTCGTCGAAACGTTGCGCGCGTGGTTTCATTCCCAACAGGATTGGCTCGGTGGTTTTGGTCTGGCGCCGCATGCGCCTTATACCGCGTCGCCGGAACTTTATTCCGAGGCCGCGAAAATCGCGCGCACGAACCACCTGCCGTTCACAACGCATCTCGCCGAATCTCGCGAGGAGATGCAGATGTTTCGCGACGCCAATGGTCCCCTCTTTGAATTCTTGAGGAGCATCGGCCGCCCGATGTCCGATGACGGAACTCCGCTCGCGCACCTGATGCGCTCGGCAGCGATCGACGAACACTGGATCATCGCGCATCTGAACGAATTGACCGAGGGCGACTTCGAGCTTCTGGCGCGCGGTCCGAAATTCCAGATCGCGCATTGCCCCCGAAGCCACACGTTTTTCGGTCATGCGCCGTTCGCTTGGAAAAAGTTGCAGGCGCTTGGGTTCAATATCGCCATCGGAACCGACAGCCTCGCGAGCAACTCGAGCTTGAGCCTTTTCGCCGAAATGCGGGAATTAATGCGCAAAGAGCCGTGGCTGCCGGCGCGCGATGCATTGGCAATGGTCACTGTGAATGCAGCTGCGGCCCTTGGTCAGTCGGATTTGCTCGGAAAAATCGGGGCAGGATGTCACGCGGACCTGATTGGCATTCCGGCTGTGGCATCTGAAGGCAACGTCTTTGAAAACATCGTTGGCTACGAGGAAGCCGTCCCTTGGATGATGGTAAACGGCGAGGTGCTGAGCCCTTCGTAGTTTTCTCGTTTGTGCTTTCCTTTTCTCAATTCTGAAATATTCTCCGCCTTGCGACTATGGCCAAGATCATAATTATCGATGATGAGCCCGCGATGGTGGAGGTCATTGTGACGCTCTGCCGGGAAAAAGGACATCAGGTTTTCCCCTTCAACTCGGCCCCCAAAGCCATCGAGCAGCTCGATGCCATCGGCCCACAAGTCGTCATCGCGGACATCAAGATGGAGACGATGACGGGCTTCGACGTCCTTCGCCACATCCGCGAGCACCATCGGCAAACGGCCGTCATTTTGATCACCGCCTACGCTTCGGTCGAGACCGCCGTCGAGGCCATGAAGATGGGCGCTTACGATTACGTCACGAAGCCGTTCAAGATCGACGAGCTACAAATGACGGTGCAGCGCGCGCTCGATTACCAGGCCGCGTTGCGCGAGAACGTTTATCTTCGCAAGGAACTCAAGAACCGCTACCGGTTCGAGAACATCATCGGCACCAGCCGGAAGATGCAGCAGGTTTACAACCTGATTAACAAGGTCGCCGACACCGACAGCACCGTTTTGATTCAAGGCGAAAGCGGCACGGGCAAGGAGCTGGTTGCGCGCGGACTCCACTTCAATAGCAACCGGCAGCATCATCCTTTCGTTGCCATCAATTGCAGCGCCTTGCCGGAGAACCTGCTCGAATCAGAATTATTCGGTCACAAAAAAGGCGCGTTCACCGGAGCCGTGGCCGACAAGCGCGGTCTTTTCGAAGAGGCAAATCTCGGGACAATTTTCCTCGATGAGGTCAACTCGATGGCGCCGCCGCTGCAGACGAAACTGCTCCGAGTTCTCCAGGAACGCGAAGTGCGCCGCGTGGGCGACAATAAAAGCGTTCCGGTGAATGTTCGCGTGGTTGGCGCGACGAACGAAGTCCTCCAAGGTAAGATCAAGGACGGCTCGTTCCGCGAAGATCTTTATTACCGGCTCGCGGTCATCCCGGTCGAGATTCCTCCGTTGCGGGAGCGGCTCGAGGACGTGCCATTGCTGGTAAATCATTTTCTGCAAAAACAGGCGAGCGCCTCCGGCGGCGAACCGAAAAAGATCGATCCCAAAGCCGTGGATATTCTTTGCCACTACGATTACCCCGGGAACGTGCGCGAGCTGGAGAATGCGATCGAGCGCGGTTGTGCCTTATGCGAAGAGGACCTGATCTTGACGACCGATCTTCCGCCGCAAATTGTGGCGGCGGCCCAGGGAGAAAAAGCCGAGCAGGCGATCGCGGC
>JBEEHU010000097.1:0-4394 GCA_041167565.1 Verrucomicrobiota bacterium
GGCAAAGGGATTTCGCTCATCGCGATCGGTCTCGGAGCAGGGTTAGTGGGCGCGTTCGCGGCGAGTCGCGCGTTGAACAGTTTGCTCTACGGCGTCGGGTCGCTCGATGCCGCGGCCTTGATCGGCGCGTTGCTCACGCTCGCGGCGGTTGCGTTCATCGCCTGTTATTTGCCCGCGCGCCGAGCCAGCAGGGTGAATCCCATCGAAGCGTTGCGGACGGAGTAGGTCTTCTCTGTAGCCGCCGCCCTGTGGACGGCGTTGGATCGGCATCGCGAACGAAGGGCGCCCTCTCGCGCTTCGCACAGCGAAGCGGCTACAGAAGATCCTTCCCTACCACTTCCCAGCGTCCGGCATCTTTTCTGGGTGACGACGCAGCCCACGCGATATCACGTACGAATAAATTGTACGGCAGGTTCAATCTCGGATGGCGCGCCGCCGTTCCACTAAGCGGCAGATATTCCACCTTCTCGAAATAAAACCGAAGCAACCGGTCGAGCTCGCGAAAGGAAAAATGATGGACGTGGGTTTGCTCGCCGGAAAGCCGCTTCCCGCGAAACACTTTCCAGCGCCGATGCAGATGGTAATCCAGCGGGGCGGATCCAACGTACGCACTCGCTGGTTTCTTCTTTAAGATCCGATGAACCTCCCGAACGGTAATCGATGGATAAGGCAAGTGTTCCAGCACCTCCGTCATCATAACGACGTCGAAGCTCTCATCGCGAAAATTGATCGCGGAAGTGAAATCCATTTCGTGACAGGCGACGCCCGCCGCGCGCGCGGCCTCGAGAGCGAGCTGATCGATGTCGACGCCGACCCATGAAATGATATCGACGAAGTTAATCAGCACGCCACCCTGGCATCCGATATCGACTCCGAGGCTGCGCCGGTCGTGGCCATTTCCTTGCAGGTGCTTTCGATAAAAAGCGGTCTTGGCTTCCTCGTGCTGGCGGCCCCAGGCGTAATAACCATCCGGGCGGCTTTCGCCATATTGCTGGTAGAACTCGCTGATCAGCCGCGCTCTACGGTCTGGTTCGTTTAGCAAAAATTCGTCCGGGAATCTATTGTTCATCGGCTCGGGGGACAAAAGTCCCATGCGCAAGCCTGTGCTACAATGAGCCGGCCCGCAATCAACCTATCGGCAACGCGATGACTTCCGTTCAAACAGCTACCCTCGCCGCTGCTGATTGCGAGATCGCGTTCGATGATTTGACCCGCGAGCTTTACGCGACGGACGCATCGCTCTATCAACTCCAACCCGCGGCGGTCGCGTTTCCGCGCAGCGCGCAACAGGCGCGTTCGATCATTACCGCGGCTGCCGATGCGGGTGTTCCCATCACACCACGCGGCGCCGGCAGCGGACTGTCGGGCGCCGCGATCGGCGATGGATTGATCGTCGAGTTCTCTCGTTACAATCGCCAGATCACCGACCTGAATCTGGAAGCGCGCACCGTGCGCACCGGAGCCGGCGTCGTCCTCGATCAACTGAACGCGTTCCTGAAACCTCACGGTTTCTGCTTCGGCCCAGATGTGGCCACGAGCTCTCGAGCCACCATCGGCGGAATGATCGCGAACGATTCTTCCGGCGCGCGTGTCCCGGTTTACGGCACCACCGCCGATCACGTCGTTTCACAGGAGATCGTTCTCGCCGACGGCCGGATCGAGCAGATTGGCTCCGGCCACGATACCCTGCAAACGGAGCGGGAAGTGATTGCGAATCTGATTGCGGATCACGCGGCGGAGATTGGCCAATGGATGCCGCCCGGATTGCAGAAGCGCTGGTCCGGTTACGCGCTCGACCGTTGTCGGCGCGATCCCGGCAATCTTAACAACATGCTTTGCGGCAGCGAAGGAACGTTGGCAGCCATTTTTTCCGCGGAACTGAAAATCGTTCCGCTTCCGCGCGAGAAAGGTCTGGGCCTCGTTTTCTTCGCCTCGGTCGCCGAAGCGATGCAAGCCACCGTCGAGCTACTCGAACTCAAACCTTCCGCCATCGAACACATCGACCGTCCGTTGTTCGATCAAACGAAAGGGCAATTGAACTTTGAAGCGGCGCGGCAGCTCCTCGAGCTGGATATCAAACCGTGTGAATCGATCCTCATCGTAGAGTTCTATAATGATGTCGCCGAAAGGCTGGCGCTGTTGTCAGCGAAACGGCTTGGATTACGCACAAGGATCTGCACAAGACCGTCTGAGATGAATCTGGTCTGGTCGCTGCGTAAAGCGGGCTTGTCGCTTCTCACCGGACGTAAGGGCGCCGCCAAGCCAGTTGCGTTTATCGAGGATGCGGCAGTCCGGCCGGCTCAGTTACCCGCCTACGTCGCCGGCCTGGAATCGATCATGCGTCCGCTCGGACTCGAGGTCTGTTACTACGGCCATGCCGCGACCGGACTTCTCCATGTGCGGCCCGTTCTGGATCTGCACACCGCCGGCGATCTGAAGAAATACCGCCTGGTCGCCGATCAAGTCTCAGCACTCGTTAGGCAATTCAAAGGATCGCTCGCCGCGGAACATGGAGTCGGGATGGCCCGCACCGAATACATGGCCGAACAGGTCGGCGACGAGTTACTCGGAGTGATGCGCCAGATCAAAGCTTCCTTTGATCCGAGGAACCTCTTCAATCCCGGAAAAATCTTCAGCGATGGCCGCTTCAAGATCGACAATCATCTTCGAGTTGAGTCCGAGACCCGCTTGCGCCTCCCGTTCGAACCGGTCCTGGCCTTTGCCTTCAAGGACGAGTCGTTCATTGGAAACCTGGAGCAATGCAATGGTTGCGGCGGCTGCCGGAAAGACGCGCCCACCATGTGTCCCACCTTCCTGGCCACTGGCGAGGAATACATGTCCACGCGTGGCCGGGCGAACGCGATCCGCGCGGCGCTGGAGTTGCGCTTCCACGACGATCCGCTGCGTTCCAGCGAGCTCGATGCCGCGCTCAGTAATTGTCTCTCCTGCAAAGCGTGCACGGTCGAATGTCCCTCCAATGTTAATCTCGCCCTGCTCAAAGCCGAGCTGATGCACGCGCGGCATCGGCGCGATGGGTTGCCCTTGCGCGAACGAATCCTGAGCGCGGTGGACTTGTTAGGCCGGCTCGGCTGCATGATGCCGGCGCTTGCCAACGCCGCCCTTGATTCAACCCTGATCCGGCGCCTGATGCGCAAGACTCTAGGTCTAACGGATAAGCGGCCATTACCTCATTACACCAGGCAGCGCTTCGATCACTGGTTTCACACCCGCGCCTCGCCTTCTCCCACCAATCGCGGCGAAGTCATCCTTTGGGACGACACCTTCGTCCGCTACCACGAGCCACACATCGGCATCGCTGCCGTGAAGGTCCTCGAAGCGCTCGGGCTTTCGGTTTCCCTCGTCAAAGGCCGCAAGTGCTGCGGTCGTCCCGCGTTCAGTCAGGGAAATCTGGAGGCCGCGGCTGAGATGGGTCGGCACAATCTTGACCTGCTTCGCGCCTCTAACGCTCCGATTCTTTTCCTTGAACCGTCCTGCTACTCGATGTTCGTCGAAGATTATCGAGAATTGAATCTGGCGGACACCGAGGCAGTCGCCCGCCGCTGCTTCCTTTTCGAACAATTCATCGACGATCTTCTCGAGCGCGAACCCCTCGCTCTTTCGTTCGTCGATCATCCCAGACAGGTAGCGATCCACGCCCATTGCCACGCGAAGTCTCTTCTCAAACCTCAGTTCATGGCTCGGCTCGCGGGACGTTTGCCAGGCGCCACGGCCACTCTGCTCGATACCGGTTGCTGTGGAATGGCCGGCGCGTTCGGCGCGCTCGAATCCAAGTATGAGTTATCGCTCAAAGTGGCCGCGCCGCTTGTGCAACAGCTCGCGGCTCAGCCTAACGACACCATCGTGATCGCATCCGGCACCAGTTGCCGTCATCAAATCGAGCATCTAACGCCGGTTCGGCCCAAACACATGGCCGAGCTGTTGGCGGACGCGATTTCTTAAGCGTATTCGTCGGACCCCTGCACCCAGATAAAGGATTGCAGGTCAATCATGTCGCGCGGCCTCAGGTCACGCAGATCGCGCCGAATCATTTCGGCGAATTCGAGCAGGTTCGTATAGGTGCGCCAGTTCGGTTTCGATTGATACTGGAAGTCGAAGCCGTATTTGTGCGCCGCGATTTTCGTGACGTTCGGCTTGAGAAAGATATGGCGGTCCGGTTGCGCGATGAATGCAAACACGGTCACGAGCGGCCAGGTGAGAACGCGAGTTTGTTTTCGCGGCAAACTTGCGACGGTTTCGCACCAGCCGCCAAACTTCGCTTCGTCGCTTCCGCGCCCGTGCAGGAAATCGTAGAGACCGGTCGCGAACGTACGCGCACCGGTGGCCGATTTCACCGCGTCACGGAGCGCCATCTTTTCGAACGAGAAAATCATGCT
>JBEEHU010000098.1:0-10064 GCA_041167565.1 Verrucomicrobiota bacterium
CAGTGGCGGCGTAGCTGCGTTTTTAAAATGCTTCCACCGCCAAGGGCGGGCTGAGTATCATCCTGGGCAGCGACATGGACGAACCGGCCGGAAAGTTAACTTCGGGTGAGCCGCTGAGTGTCGAGCAGCTCCTCGAATATTTACCCGCGCTCAAGGAAGTGCCGGCGGTGCAGCTCGAGAAATACGCGAAAGGTGCAGCCGCCCTGCATCGTTACCGGAAGGGCGAGACGGTTTGTGTAGAAGGCGAATTCGGTTCGACCGCGTATTACATCGTCTCGGGCACGGTCGATATTTCCATCCAGAATCCGCTGGCCCATCTGCGCACAAAGCCCGGCTGGGGATTCTTTGGACGGAGCGTCGCGCGCATGAAAAGCTTTCTGGTCGACGACGGCCAGGACAAGCGCGCCGAAGCGCACGAGCGCAAATTCATCGGGATCGACGCGAACATCGACTTGCCGATGAACAAACCGATCGCGCAGCTCGGCGCGGGCGAACTCTTCGGCGAAATGACCTGCCGGACATTTCAGCCGCGCTCGGCCACTGTCATTACGCGCGAGCCATGCGTGATGGTCGAGCTGCTGCGCGTGATTCTCGACATGCTCGTCGGTAACCGGCAGATCTCCGATGCGTCAAAAGCGACTTCGAAGGTGAAGATGCCCACGTTCAAAGGGACATCGTTCAAGACCGAGATGGACCAGAAATACCGGCAGCGCTCGCTCGAAACCCATCTGCGGAGCGTGCCGCTCTTCGCCAGTGTCGGCGAAGATTTCCTTAGCTATCTGAAGGAAAAGATCGAGCTCGTTTCCTATAATCAGAATGAAGTGATCTGCAAGGAAGGCGAAGAGGCGGACGCCTTTTATCTGATCCGCTCCGGGATGGTCCGCGTCTCGCAGGCGATGCCGGGGGGCGAAATGGTCCGGACCTATTTGAGCCGCGGAGATTATTTCGGCGAAATAGGACTGCTGCGCTCGATCAAGCGCATCGCGACCTGCGCCGCGCTCGATGCCGTGGACGTGGTGAAAGTTCCGGGAGCGGAGTTCAATCTCATGCTCGAAAAATTTCCCGCCGTGCGCGCGCAACTCGAGCCGGTGGCGGATGCGCGCATGGCCGCGACCCAATCGCGGACGATCCCGCCCGGCCTGCGGCTCGACGATTATCTCAACCAGGGATTGTTCGAAGCGCAGAATTTGTTGTTGATCGACCTCGATAATTGCACGCGCTGCGACGCCTGTGTGCAAGCCTGCGCCAAAGCGCACGACGGAGTATCGCGCTTGCTTCGCGATGGTTTGCGTTACGACCATTTTCTTGTCGCCACCGCCTGCCGGTCCTGCCGCGATCCGCTTTGCATGACGCAATGCCCGGTCGGCTCGATTCGCCGCAAGGAAAACCTCGAGATCATCATCGAGGACTGGTGCATCGGCTGCGGAAAATGCGCGGAGCTTTGCCCGTACGGCAACATCAACATGCATCCGCTCGAGACGATCAAGGAAGTGAAGACCGAGGTGAAGTCGGGGAATCCAAACATTCCGCCGACGGTGAAGATCGAGAAGAAGAAATTGACGACCTACAAGGCGAATACCTGCGATCTCTGCACCCAACTATCCGTCCCAAGCTGCGTTTATGCCTGCCCGCACGACGCCGCGAAGCGGGTCGATCCCCAACGCTTTTTTGGCGACGCCGTGGAAGCGCAGCAGGCGCTCATCAAGGAGCAATGGTCGCCCATCCGCCAGTATGAGACGCATCACACGCACTGAGGCCAGTTTCGATTTTTAGCCGATGCGCATCAATAACTGGAAGCATCTTCCCTGGTTCATCTTTGTCGTAATCGCGACATTCGTCGCCTGCTGGCTTTACCTCGGCAATTTTCATCCGCACCGGCTGCCGGCCGCAATGCAATTGCCAGAGCGTTTCGTGCAAACGCCAACCGAACATCACACCGTCGGCGGGACGCCGCTTGGTTTATGGTTCGGGTCGATTTCGCTGGCCATTTTTGTTTTCGCCGCGTTTCTCAGTCTGCGAAAAAAAATTCCGCTCTGGCGCGTCGGCACCGTGCAGCGGTGGTTGCGGGCCCACATCTGGCTGACGCTTCTCACGATCCCGCTCGTCATCCTGCATAGCGGTTTTCGTTTCGGCGGACCGATGACGACGCTGCTCATGGCGCTCTATGCGATCGTCATGGTGAGCGGGATCTACGGACTTTTTCTCCAGCATCTCATGCCGCGCCTCATGAAGGAGCGTCTGCCCGCCGAGACTGTCTTCGAGCAAATCCCGCACATCCGTGCTCAGCTCGCCACTGCCGCGGAAAAAATGCGCGATTCATTTAAGCCGACGCCGCCGAAGAAACCGGATGCTGGCGCGCCGGCCGCGAGCGCGTCGAAAGCGGCGACCGCCGGAGCCGCTGTGATGGCTTCAACAAAAGGCGAGTTGAGTACTCCGGTAGCGCGCGCGAAATCGGTGACCGGATCTGCCGTGACAGCCGCGCCGGTCGCAGCGGCAGCTACAACTTCTTCCGCCGCTCCCGCCGCGAAAGCTGCGGAACCCGAAGCCACCCCGGCTCCGGCTTCGGCGGCGAATGCCGCCGTCACGCCAGCGCCGCCAAAAGCTGAAACGATCGGGACTCCGACCGCGCGAGTGCAAAGCGATCCACCCGGCGCGCCAGTGGCACGGGCGGAAGTTCCCGCCGGCGATGAGCCGGCGCCGTCGCCACCTGTCGCTCCGGCGGCTCCAGCGGCCGCGGAAAAATCAGCGTCTCCAGCGCAACCTGCTCCCGTAGCGGCCCCGGCGAAACCCGCCGCAGCAAAACCTGCCGCTGCTCCCGCGAAGCCCGCGGCAAAACCGGCGTTACCGGCCGACCCGGCATCGGAAGCCGTACTCGTTGAATTTATCGATCGGCAGATTCTTCCCTATCTCCGCGCGCGGCGCGGCGATCGCATGCGCCTGAACAACCCGCGTTTTTCCGACGACACTTTTCGCTTCGTGAAACTGCGCGTCGCGGAAGCGTACCGCGGCCGGGTCGAAGAAATTCAAAACTGGTGCGACGAGCGGCGCATGCTCGATCTCCAGGTGCGTTTGCAACACTGGCTGCATGGCTGGCTTTTCGTCCATGTGCCGTTCTCGTTTCTCCTCCTGATGCTCACGTTCTGGCACGCCTACGTGACGCTTTTTTATTATTGAGCCCGCATCATGGCCACGCCCGGACGCACCCAAAAACAGATCGCCGAGCGTTACAAAGGCAATCTCGGATATTACAAAAGGAAGCATCCGTGGCGGATTGCGCGCTTCTGCGCCAGCTTCCTCGCTCTCGCCGGCGGCCTCGCGGCCATCATCATTTTTCAGCGGCACGGCCACGAGGAATTCTTCAACTCCGGAACCATCTCGAGCGGTCACGCCACGATCGCGAAGGATTGCGCACAGTGTCATGACAAATCCGGAATCGCCGCGAACGATCTGACTCTAGCGAAATTCAAGACCGTCCTGCAAGAGCGCTTCCATCACGGAATCGATTTCACTTCGATCGATCGCCGGTGCCAGCAATGCCACGAAGAACATCCGCAACTTACGGCCCAGAAAAAAAGATACGATCTGCACGAGCCGAACGTGGTCGAGAACCGGTCCTGCTCGGTTTGCCATCAGGAGCATCTCGGGCCGGGGCCGATGAAGCGCGTGGCGGATTCACAATGTGCTTCCTGCCACAATAATGCCGGAGTCATGGCGGCGTCGGCGAAAAAAGGAACGACGCTTAACCCGGCGGTGTTTCATCTGCGCGCGCATCCGCCGCGACAGGTCGTTCTGGAAATGCCGCGGCCGGCGGCTGGTTACACCCAGGTCTTTGATTCCTTCGCCGCTGGCCATCCGGAGTTTCAGCTCGTCCAACAAAAAGCCCGCGATCCGGACCCGCTCCGCTTCAATCATCAGCGCCATTTCGCGGCCGACATTCCTCCGGTGAGCGGACAAAAGCTCGATTGCAATTACTGCCATAAACCGGAGCCGGGCGGCCGCTTTTACGAGCGAGTGAGTTTTGCCGCGAACTGTCAGGCCTGCCACGCGCTCCAGTTCGACGTGAAAAATCCCGAGCTAAGAATTCCGCATGGAGACGCGATGCTCGTGCGCACTTACCTCCGCACCTTGCCGGCGCAATACGGCGACTACGCGCGTTTGAAGAAAGGGAAGACGCGCGACAGCGACGTGCAGAATTTCGTGATCCAGCAAATCCGACAACTGCAGGAGCAATTTCGCACCGGCGAAGAACTGGAGCGCGCGGTTTTCTTCACGACGGATCCCTACAAACCGCAGCGGCAGATGGCCGCGGCGGTTCGGGCGAATTTTGCCGGCTGCGCGTTTTGCCACGAGGTGAAAACGGCGGTGAATGGCGCGCCGGAAATTACGAAACCGATTCTGGTGGATCGCTGGATGCCGCAGACGCATTTCAACCACGCGAAGCACGTGAGCGTAAAATGCGAGGAATGTCACAACGCGCGCCAGAGCCGCGAGACCTCCGATGTTCTGATGCCGGCGAAGGCAAACTGCGTGGTGTGCCACAGTCCGAAGGGGAGAGTGGTGTCCGAGTGCATCACCTGCCACTCCTACCATGCACCGCCGCAGGTCGTGACCGCCGATGTCCGCGCGGATGCGCGAGGGTCGTTCAAGCGAATGCTGCTGGGCGGAAATTAAGCTGCCGTCCGCGCGGCGGAATCTCTGGGTGGCGCCAGCCGCTCGATCTCCACACGCAGTTGCTCCCAATCCACCGGCTTGATCAGGTGCGCAGCAAATCCGGCGGCCATGCTGTCTGCCACATCGTCGTCCCTCCCGAACCCGCTCAAGGCGATTCCGCGCAATCCTTGCGAATCGCGCAGGCTCCTCATCAGATCGAGTCCGCTTCCGTCCGGTAAACCAAGATCGCTGATCACGAGATCGAAACGCCGACTCGCCGCCATCTCGCGCGCTTTCGCGAGGCTCGCGGCATGGCTCACGTCGAAGCCGGCATTGTTCAGGATCCGTCCGAGCACTCGCGTTGTGTCCTCATGATCCTCGACAAAAAGAATCTGGATATGTCGCGCGCCGGCCGGGTCGCTTTCGAGAAAGAAGACTGGGCCTTCGAGCATCGAAGTTTCCATCGCGTTGAGCGTGACCGCGAAGGTCGCGCCCTGCCCGGGACCGGCGCTGTGCGCGGCGATGGAACCGTGATGAAGATCGACGACGCGTTTCGAAATCGCGAGGCCGAGCCCGAGCCCGCCGTAATTGCTCGTCACGCCGCGCCCTCCCTGCTCGAAAGCATCAAAGATTCTCGGCATCACCACCGGATCGATCCCGATCCCGTTGTCGGTAATCTCGATGATGATCTGATGCGCGTCGTTGTTCCTGGTCGAGACCTCGACGCATCCGCCTTGCGGCGTGAACTTCGCGGCGTTCTTGATCAGGTTCCAAAACACCTGTTGCAACCGCGCGTGATCGGCCCAGGAATGATGCTCCCGCGCTTCGAACCGCCGGTTCACCTGGATTTTTCTCCCGAGGAGATCGCCCGCGGAAATGCCGAGCGCGTGCTCGAGCGCGGAGTGGACGTCGACGGCATCGTTATGCAATTCGAGTTTGCCATGGGCGATCCGGGTCAGATCGAGCAGATCATCGATGAGGAGCGCTTCGAGCTCGACGTTACGCTGGAGAACCTCGAGGTCGTCCCGGAGATCGTCGCTTAAAGTCGGTTCGCGCCGGAGAGCGGCGATCGTCATCAACACCGGAGTAAGCGGCGTGCGCAACTCGTGCGAAAGCATCGCGAGAAAATGGTCCTTCGCCTGGTTGGCTTCTTCCGCCGCGAGCTTCGCCCGTTGCAAAAGCATCTCGGCATTCTTCGCGTCTGTAATATCGAGCATCGTTCCGATGAAGCGCGTCACTTCGCCGGATGCATCCGACACGGCGCGGCCTCGTTCCTCCACCCAGCGTTCTTTGCCGTCGTGGATCCCGATGGTGCGGTACTCGATATCGAATCGGCCGGTGCTTCCCGGCGTCCGCACGCGCTGAACGGTTTCGTGCACAATATGGCGATCGTCGGGATGCACGCCGGCGAGATAAATGTCGTAGGTCATCCGCGTTTTCGGCGGAATGCCGAATAACTCCCGGCTGCGATCGGAGAACTCCAGTTCCCCCGTCTTTGGATCGAAATCGAAGGTCCCGATGTCGGCCGCTTCGGTCGCGAGACGCAAACGCTCCTGGCTCTCCTTCAGTCTGGTTTCGCGTTCGCGCGCCAGTTCCTCGTGCCTCTTGCGCTCGGTAATGTCCGAGCGAAAAATCACGATTCCGTCGCTCGTCGCGTAGATGCGCGTGTCGAGCGAGCGATTCCAGGGCGCATAAAAAAATTCGCCGTGGCTCGGCTCGCCGGTCTGCATCACTCGCTGGCATTGTTCGTAAAATTCCGTCCCGATCTCTTCCGGAAAAACTTCCCAGATATTGCGACCGATCATTTTCTCCTTCGGCCAACCGGCGATTTCCGCAACGGGGTCATCCACGTGGGTGTAACGCCAATCACGATCGAGCGCGGCAAACGAATGTTCACCTGAGGAGCTGGGGCGACGCCGAGCCGATGAAGTGATCGAACCGGTGCGCGGACGGCGGGTCGCGGATGCCGGCGCTGCGATTCGCGCTTTCCGGCCCGCCTTTTTCTTCATTAACGCCGACGATAGCGGGACGCCTTTGGAAGGCACGACTATTTTGAAGTGCTACTTTTCCCGATGCCGGCCGGGCTCGAAATTAACCTCGTCGTTCCTGATCTCTGGCAACAGGAGGCAGTCCGGGCGTTGCGCGATGGGAGGGACGTGATCGTCCAGGCGCCGACCGGTTCGGGCAAGACCTACATCTTCGAGCTCCTCTATCCGTCGCTGAAAGGGCAGGCCATTTTTACCGTGCCGACCCGCGCCCTCGCGAACGACAAGCTCGCCGAATGGCGCGCGCGGGGCTGGGATGTCGGCATCGCGACGGGGGATCTCGCGCTGAATCTTGGCGCGCGAGTTTTAGTGGCGACCTTGGAAACGCAGCGCGCGCGTTTCCTTCGGCGCGATGGTCCGAAGCTGCTCGTGGTCGATGAATATCAAATGATCGCCGATCCGGTCCGCGGCGTGCACTACGAGCTGGCGCTGGCCCTGGCCCCGCGCGAAACGCAGCTTCTGCTCCTCAGCGGCAGCGTGCAAAATCCGCAGGACGTCGTCGCGTGGTTTCAGCGTATCGGCCGCGATCCCGTTCTGATCTCGCACAACGAGCGGCCCGTTCCGCTCGAGGAAATTGATCTGCGCGCTTTGCCGGAATCGCAATTCGTCCAGACGAAAAATTTCTGGCCGCGGATGATCGGCAAAGCTTTGCGCGCGGACCTGGCGCCGGTGTTGGTTTTCGCGCCGCGCCGGAATGCCAGCGAAGAGATGGCACAGGCCATCGCCTCCGCGCTCTCGGTGCGCGACCCATTGCCGCTCTCCGCCGAGCAGGAAGCGCTCGCCGGCAAGCGGCTCTCGAAATTGTTGCGCAGCCGCGTCGCGTATCATCACAGCGGATTAAGCTATGCCGTGCGCGCCGGCTTGATCGAGCCACTCGCAAAGGCGGGGCAATTGAACGTCGTCGTCGCGACCATGGGCCTCGCCGCCGGGATCAATTTTTCCATGCGCTCGGTTCTGATTACCGACACGCGCTACAAGGCGGGAAACTTCGAGCGCCACGTCGAGCCTGACGAGCTCCTGCAAATGTTTGGGCGCGCCGGCCGCCGCGGGTTGGATGAGATCGGTTACGTTCTGAGCCTTCCCGATATTCCGCGCCTCGCCGATGCGCGGGCGCGCAAGTTGAAACGCGCGACACAGGTCGACTGGCCGAGTCTCATCAGCGTCATGCGCGGCGCAGCCGATCGCGGCGAACAGCCCTTTGCCGCCGCGGTTGAGTTGAGCCGATCGCTATTCAGCATGCAGAACGTGCCGATCGGCTCCGAGCATTCTCTCGCTACCGGAGAAAAACCGTGCGGCCTGTGGGTCGATGCGGAACGCGCGCGTTTTGTGCGGCGGCCGATCACGGAAATCCTCAACTCCGAAAGCGTCTGGGAGCCGAAGCCCCCATCCGCGCAAAATGTTTCGTTAGGCAAGCTCTTCGTCCGCGAAAATGATGTCTGGGGCCGCGCCTTGACCGTGCCGCGCATGCTCGATGGCCGCGGCTTCGGCAATCTCTGCAAGCTGCGCGACCAGGGAATTTACGGCCGCGAAATTCCGCTGGCGACCATCGTTGCGGATGATGTCATCGCTCCCGTGAAATGGCTGAGGAAGAAGCTTTCTTCTGTAGCGGCGGTCTATGACCGCCGAACCGGATCCAGTTCCGACGTCTCCAGCGGTCATAGACCGCCGCTACAGGCTCTCACGAAAACGCTCTTCGACGAGATCGTCCTTTCCTTGATCCCGGAAGCTACCGGCGGGAAAACCGCCGGCATAATCACCCGCGGCAACACGATCTCCGCGCGGATTGATTTCTCCGACGCGGAAATCTCGGCCTTTGTCGATTCGCGCGGCGCCGCGCTGCTCGATCCGCCCGAACGCGAAGCGATCCCGCTCGTTTGCCGCGGCTGTTCGGAACAAGAGCACGATCTCACGACGCTCATCACCAACTCGCCGGCCTACGCCTGGCGATCACTTGGTCTCGTCACGGAAAATGGAACGCCGACCCGGCGTGGAGTTCTCTTTTCGTTTTTCCAAGCCGGTGAAGGTCTCGCCATTGCCGCCGCGCTCGAAGACGAAACCTATCCGGTCGAAGATCTCGTTTTCGACCTCGCGAATATTCGCGCCGGTCCGCGTTTTGCCGGAGAGGATGCGCCGCTCGGCGGTCGGCTCGGGATTCTTTGTCAGCGAATTTATGCGCGCGCCGACCATCCCGGCTATCTGGAAATGGGGACACCTGTCCATTACGGCTCCGGCGCCTCGGAAGTGATTCGCGAGCTTGTCTCGAATCCTTCCGCTCGCTACCGCCTAACGAACGAATCGCTTCGCCACGGCGATATCGAGCGGGCGCTCATGGAATGGCGGAGCCTGCTCCGCCACATTGTCGGAGCGCCCGTTTTGGAATGGGAGCGCTGGCAGGCCTTGCAGAAGCTCGCCGCGCATTTCATTGGCCGCACTTCTTCACCCGCCGCGGTGGATTTTCCGCCGCTCCTCGCTTCGCAACAACGCCGGTTATTTGCCGGCGCGTAGGTTTACCTCCTGCTCTTGATCATGATCCTGCTCCTGATCCTCGCGTCGCTCGAAAGATTATGATCAAGATCAGGATCAAGAGCAGGAGGGCTAATCGATCGATTCGGGCTTAAGGCTGTACAAATAAATACTGCTCGCCTGTTCTGCCGGGCCTTTGGCGACGACACGATAATAAATTCCATCAGGCCACCGCGCGATCCACATTGCCATCGAATCGTCATGCACCTTGGCCCGGGCGAGATCGCCGATCTCGCGAAATGGCTTTTTCTTTTCCGGCCGCACCGCGGCGCTGATCTTGACCACTTTTCCCTCCTTGTTCGCCCACGCCACAATCCACAGGTATTCAGTCTCGGCCAGCCGCCAGATCATTCGCTCGCCCTCTTCGCGCTCTTCCTTTTGGGGACTCTCCGCCGCAGCCCTCTCCTCCAGTTTGAACGCTTTCATTTTTTCCCGCGCCTCTTCCAGACTCGCGAAAAGTGCCACCCCAAGAAGACTCCCCGTGACTTCGATCAGGGGTGGTGGAGTCGCGGTTGGTTTCGGGGTGACCGGTGGCTTCTTTTTGCTGCCGCCGAAAGCAGCGGACGCCACGACTAATGCGACAATCGCGGCAACCACATCGATGAAAGCAAGCCGGCGACGATAAATCACGATTGCAGGGACAAACCGCTGCGCGACTCTGCTGTCAAGCCGTGGCGCTATTCATGGAACAGGACAAATGGATTTGGATCTAACCGCGAAGCCGACACCGGCCGCACTCGGTTACCGGATGCCGGCGGAATGGGAGCCGCACGCCGCCACCTGGCTTTCCTGGCCGCGGCGCGAAGGCATCAGCTTTCCCGGCGCGTTCGATCGCGTTTTGCCCAC
>JBEEHU010000099.1:0-26786 GCA_041167565.1 Verrucomicrobiota bacterium
GGCGCTTGTGCCAAGCGCCTGTCGCTTTGGTTAGGCGCTTGGCACAAGCGCCTCTACATTACTTCAGCCTTCCCTCATCGAACTCGATCAAATCGAAGTAGGTGCGGATATCCTTGCGGCCGGCGCCGCCGGCTTCCTTCAAGAAATGGAGAAAGCGCGCTTTCTTCGCGGCGGTATCGGGATGTCGCGCGATCATCGATTCGTTCCAATGTTCGATCGCTTCCGGCGAATGTTTCGAGCCGTTTTCCTGGACCCAATCGAGAATCGCGGCGTCGTCATCCAGGCGATGGGCCGCCTCCTCAAATGCATCCGGATTTAATTTCAGGAACGCGAGCAGATGCTTATCAAACCCAGTGCTTTTGTAGTTGTAGCCATCGAGCAATCCTTTGCGATGGAGCCTGGCCTTATCGATCAGGCGCGGCAGATGGACGAAACCGCCGAGCCGTTCGTAGGGACTGCGTGGACGCAGCTTTTGCATTGAGCCCGGCCTAAGTCGCGGGCAGAGGATGCGCCACGGGCACGGGCGCGATCGGTTCCGGCGCGGCCGCCGATTTCGATTCGGGCAGAAGCTCCGCTTGGGTGAGCCCGGCACTGCCGATGACCAACTGGCCGGTGAAGATCCCGCCCTTTTCCACTGAAATCGATTTCGCCGTCACGTTTCCATCGAGCACCGCGCCGCGATGAATCACAACCGCCGCCTCCGCGACAATTTCCCCTGTCATCCTGCCTCTGATTTCGATGCTCTTGACGCGGACCTGACGGAAAAAATGCACGTCAGATTTTCGATCTACCAGAACATGCTCAGCCTTCAATCGCCCGGGAATCTTGCCGATGAAATTGATCGTGGCCGTTCCGAGACATTGCATGTTGCCGCGCAATTTGCCTTCGAGGAGCGCGGAGCGGCACGTCACGCTGCTGCTGCTGAGATCGCCTTTCGAGGTAATATGGATTTCGCCCTGGGTCTTAATCGAGCGGCTGAAGCTGGTGGTGACCTTGTAATCGCGCAGATCAATGTGGGTGCTGCACTTCGGGCAAAATGTGGACGAGGCGGCGGAACTGACTTCTTGCTTCGCCTTGCAATCGAAACATTCGATCTCCGAGTTGTGATGTTTGTTCCAATAGCCTTCTAGCTTGCGGAAAAGCGACGGATCGGGCGCGGCCTCGACCGGTTCGTCTTTGGGACGAAGACGTATCTCCTGCTTCGGCGTCGCGGGCGCAAAATGCGAGCCGCACTGGCGGCACATCGTGCTCTTGGCCGCCGCATACTCCATCTGCTTAAAGCCACAGTGTGGACAATCCACACTGACTTTTGCAGGCGACGACTTTGCCACGGGGCAGCTCTGGCGAAAGGTGGCTGCCTAAACTCGTGCGCCGAAGGCCGACTTCGGTGGCGACGCCGGCTCTTCATTCCGGACGATCTCCGGTCGCGCGGCGGGAGCGGCACTCTTATTGCCACCCGCGACACTCGTGACTTCGGATTTTCCGATGAAGGTGGCCCCTTCTTCGATGACCAGACGCGCCGCTTTCAAGTCGCCCTGAAGGGTGCAACGCGACTTGAGCTCGCAGCGCTCGGCGACGGTAATGTTGCCGACGACCTTCCCGTAAACCGTGATCGATTTGGTCTTGATCTCCCCTTGGATGTTGGCGTTCTCGCCAATGGTCAGGACGCCATCGGAGTTGATTTCGCCCTCCACTTTGCCGTCGATGAGGAGTTCCTTTTGAAACTTGATCGAGCCTTTGATCTCGACGTCGCTTGAGAGAATGTCTTTGCCAGAATGTTCAGCCATATATTTTTTTGGATCGATTGTTGGTGATGATGTCCTTGGTTCTTCGCGCTGAGCGAGACCGTTGTTCTCCTCAGTGCCCGCGCTTAACGATCCTTCTCCGATCGACGACATGGGCTTTTGCGGAATGAATTTCTTCAGCACGGCGGCATTATGGTAATGCTCGATGGCTCTGTCAACGGATTAGCGAGGGAAATCCTCTTTTTCCCCGGAAAATCGCACGCGAAACAGTTTGCAGGCCGCGTTTTGAGAAACGAGCTCGAGAAATCGAGGCGCCTGCGCCGGGGTGCGATCCAGGACACGACCGAGCGGCTCGACCGGCGGAGGAATGCCGAGAATTTCCGATGAGTTTTGCACCGTGCGATCGGCGTCGTAAACCAGCACCCAGACGATCTTGTTCGTAATCAAAATCTCGCGCGCCGTTGCAGCGTCCGCCGCGAGGTAAAACCGTGCACTCTGCGCGATCCCGGCCAGCGCTTCATGTGATGAGCCGGCGAGGCCGGGCTGGCCCGACCAATACGCAACCGCTGGCGACCACCACCATGGCGCCAGAAACGGGGTTTCGGTTTGCGCGGCAAGGAGCGTCGCGCTTTCGCGCCACTTCACCGCCTCGATCCGGCGCTCCGAACGGAGGACTTTTGCCAACTCGTTAGGCCAGATCTTGTCATCCCAGCTTTTCAGCACCGGCCAGAGCGAAACGCCAATTGCTACATACGCCACGATGCGCGCAGGAATCACCGCGAGCAGGCCCGGGATGGTCAGCGCGAAAATTGTCACGAAGAAATACGCCCAGCGCGCCTGCCAGACCGTAAGCAGAAACGTCGCGGCCAAGAGCGCGGCCAGGAAAAATGGAACTGTGTTTGTTCTCCGAACGGCTATCCAGAGAAGTGCGGGAAGCGGAATGACCAATAGCCCGGCCCAGCTCAACCAGATTACGTCGGTGACCGGGACGTGATTGAGTTCGCCGATCGATCGCGCCCAATTCGCCATGATCGGATCGGAGACAAAGCCGGACCAGCCGGGCAGCCGTTGCTCGAGCAGGAGAGCGATCGCGACGATGGTCCCGCAAACAATCCAGCCTAGCCCGCGAAATCGCGCCGTGAGATTTTGCCGGGCGAAAAGCGCGTGAGCAATAATCACGACCGCCAACAAAATGAGCGGTTCATAAACCGAAACCCACAAGGCAAGGCCCCACGCACTGCCGCTGATCAAACTCCATCTCCGCGATGGGCCACTCTGCAAAGTCCATTCCGCGCAAATCGCAACCGTCAGAAGCAGCATCAGGAGCGATTGATGATCGGGCCGGCCGAACTCGCCGCCGTGAGCGAGGACGGGACTCGCCGCGTAAAGCAGCAACAATCCGGCGCGATATCGCAATCCGGATCGGCGCGACCACCACCACAAAAACCATCCGCCGAGCAACGCCAGGCAAGGCGAAACAATCGCGCCCGCCAGATCGAGCGCCCGCGACGTGAACGGCTTCAGTCCAGCGGCGAGCGCGACGATAAGATAATCGAAGGGCGCGGTAGTGTGCGGCGTCGTTCCCGCCGGAAAATTCTCAAACGAATGATGGCGGAGAATGAGCCCCGGATGTTCCGCGCACATTCGCACGCGCGTCATGCGCGAGTAGCAATCCGCGTCGGTAAAATAGATGTCGCCGCCGACAAAGACATCCTGATAATTCGCGCAACGCGTCCCAAGAATCAGCGCGCTGAAAACCAGGATCTCAGCCGCTTGTAGTCCGCTACGAAGAAACCGGTTCAATCTGACCTCTGACTTCTGATCTCCGACCTCTGATTCTAAACTGGGCCCACCAGGATTCGAACCTGGGACCAAGGGATTATGAGTCCCCTGCTCTAACCGCTGAGCTATAGGCCCCGCACGATCACGAATAAATCACGATCGATCTCGGATGACCAATCCCGATTGCGCGGGTGCGGTCTGCCTACAAATGCGTGCCGGTTTGGGGCGCGGGCCGCGGTGTCAAGTTGCGTTCGCGCTCAACCGCCTTCGCCTTGGCAGCATCTGCGGCGGAAGGAGGCGCGTTCCTTTTCACGGAATCCAACTGGGCCTTCGTCGGTGGCTTCGGAACACGTTTATGCGTCTGATTGCCGGTCCGGATTACCTGACCGTTTACGTACTTGTAACCGTCGCTGTGCACCCAGACGCCATTGACGAGCGACCAGCCTTCGATCAGCGGCGTGGCCGGAGTGAGCTTGACCGCTGGCGCATTCTTCGACGCCGGCCTCGTCTCGGTCTTGTTCTTAGTCGAATTCCTTGGAGCACTCGGCGTCGGAGTCGGCGCCGCAAGGAGAGTAACGGTGCCGGCAACGGCGGTGAAGACGAGGATCAGGAAAATATTTCGCATCATAAAAGTTCTTATTTTTCACTTCGCTCCGGGGAGACTTTTCGGTTTTAACCGCTGCGCGACGGCGAACTTGGAAAGCGAGGAGAGAGTCCATCAACCGCATAACAATGCAATCCCATTCCGCCGCCTCGCCTGATTGTATCTTACCACTCGCCCGACCAGGGCGAGACGTGCGAGAAATGTTCCCGGGCCAGAACGAACCCCACCCGCACGATCACGCTCAGGATAAAGCCGACGACAAAACAAAAGCCGGCGGCATATCTCGTGGACCGCTCGCTTAAATCAAAAATTCCCGGCGGCAGATCCCTGTGCATGAACCAATCTGCACTGGGCAACGCTGCCCGCCAGTACTTTTACCGGCGATTGTCTTCGTAGTCGCGACGGTCGTCGCGTCGATCGCTGCGCCAATCGCGATCGTGGTGGCGACGGTGGCCGCGGATGTAATGACCATGCACCCATTCGTGGCGACGCCCTGACCAATGGCCTGGCACCCAGACCATTTCCCAATCCCGGTCAAAGTAAGTCCCGCCTCGGTAAAATGGGCGGTCGCCGATTTCGACGCTGATCCGGCCAGCGCTAACGGTTGAAGGCATGATCGCGGCAACAATGACCGCGATAACGATTAAAAATTTTGTTCTCATCATAGTGTAGCTCTGATTCGCGCCGAACGACCAAACGCGCTTGTTTATTTTTTATGGCCGGTGCGGATTGCCAGCAGGCGGATTTTACGGCGACGCCAGCCGTGCGATATTGTTCGACCGCCCGACTGGGCTGATTCGCTCGATGACCCGATTTATTTTTTGCGTCTGCCTGTTCGGCTTTGCCATCGCTGCGCCTGCCCAAAATTTGCCGGCGAACAATCCAGCCGCTTCCCCGGTGCCGGAGAATCTTGGCCTGGGTTTAAAGCAGCTGGTTGAGTTATTCCAACAGGACCAAAGCCAGCTTCAGACGAGAATCAGCTCGGCGAGGTCGATCATGTCCGACAATTCCGGCCGCATCGTCGTGAATATTCATCTCAGCGGCGAAGTCCCGGGCTCCGATGTTACCGCGGGCTTGACGAAACTGGGAGCGGAAGTGATCGCGGAAGATCCGCATTGGCGCGACGGCGTCATCTCGGCCTGGCTGCCGGTCTCGCAAGCCATCACCGCCGCGAATCTGAAAGGAGTGCGCAGCATCATGCTCGCGCCTCGGCCCGTGCGCCGTGCCGGCGTAGTTACAGCCGAGAGCAGCGTGGCGGAGCACGCTGCGGACGTTAACACGCCTGGCTTGCTGACTCCTCAAGGTATTCTGGGCCGCGGCATCAGTGTCGGCGTGGTCTCGGATTCATACGATCGCGCAACGGGTGTGCCGCGGGCCAGCGTGGGAGTTGCTTCCGGCGATCTGCCCGGCCCGGGAAATCCCGAGGGCTACACTCAGCCCGTCGTTATCCTGAGAGATGACGATACTTCCGCTTCAGACGAGGGCCGGGCCATGGCGGAAATTGTGCATGATGTCGCGCCGGCCGCGAAAATCTGTTTCTCGGCCTCGGGAAATACTCAGGTGACGATGGCCGCGAGCATCCGGAATTTGCGCACCAATTCCCAGACGCTTTGCGACGTGATCGTGGACGATATTGGTTTCGCCGACGAACCATTCTTCTCCGATGGAATCATCGCCCAGGCGATCGACGATGTCGCGACGAGCAATTCGTTACCTGGAAAAAAAGTCTCTTTCTTCTCCGCCGCAGGTAACAGCAGTAATCGCGGCTATGCCGCCGACGCGAACATCATCTCTTCCGCGGCGTCTCAACCGTACCGCGGCAACCTTCGTTTCACATCCGTGCCTCTCAACCTTTACGCCGGCGGCTTTCATAACTTTAGTTCGAATTCCACTCCGGTCATTGCCATGCCGGTAACCACGGACGCAGACGGCTCCCACACGATCGTTTTCCAGTGGGATGACCCGTTTCTCTTCGGTTCGGTCACGACAGACTACAATCTTCTCGTGTTCGACCAAAACGGGACCTACCTGGGGGCACTCAGCGGCACCGATAACAACTCCTCGACGGGCGAACCTATCGAGATCGTCGATCTTAATCCGAGCACCACCTATCAACTGGTCATTAGCCTGCGCTCGGGCCCGCCTAATGCACGTCACCTGCGTCTGGTCTCCTATGACGAAGGAGTTATCACTGGACCTTACCTGACCACCAATGTCATTTCACTTTTCGGACACCCTGCGGCAGCGAACGCGAATGCCGTCGCTGCTTATGTCTACAGTAATACTCCCAATACCGTAACCAATTATAACCCGGGAAAGAGCAATCCGCCGCCGGGTCCCTACGAGCCCGCGTTCGAAGGGTTCAGCTCGACAGGTGGCAGTCTGCCGTTTTATTTCAATGCTCAAGGCCAGCGACTCGCTTCCCCGGAGATCCGGTTGAAACCGGAATTCGCCG
The DNA here is from genome assembly GCA_041167565.1 of Verrucomicrobiota bacterium. Lineage (GTDB taxonomy): Bacteria > Verrucomicrobiota > Verrucomicrobiia > Chthoniobacterales > UBA10450 > AV80. The sequence continues at coordinate 6,587 of JBEEHU010000099.1, forward strand.
CGGCCGACGGCGTAGACACGTCGTTCTTTCCCCCGGACGCCGGATCGGATTACGATAACGATGGTTATCCAAATTTCTTTGGAACCAGTGCCGCGGCTCCTAATGCCGGCGCCTTTGCCGCTCTACTCCTCGAAGCGGGCGGCGGCCCTGGTTCCCTCAGCCCAACTCAGGTGCGTACCATCCTGGAACAGTCCGCCATTCCGCACGACCTCGATCCGAATTTCTCGAGGGCATTGACCACCACGGCAACCGCTTCCCTCGATGTGGCCGCTGCGGGTGACGACAGTAACGAGAGTGCTACCAGTCCCAACTTCTTCACTCTTACTTTCAACGGCCAAAGCGGGGAGACGCTCAACCGGTTTATGATTGATTTGAGTAACACACCGCTGGTTTTCGATCCGCGCCCTGACCTGGGCTTTCCGTTCACGGTCGGGCAAAACAGCGGCGGCGTCTCGATTTCACAAGCTCTCTCGCCTGATCTGCGCACGCTGACTCTTGATTTCGGGACCTCCTTTACCGCCGGCAAAAGCATCTCGTTCGGACTCGATCGCGATGAGGCCGGCATCAACGCGGGAGGAAATTCCGCGGATCTTCTCGGCGGCGCCAGTGTAAGGGCGACGGTTGATTCCACCCAAGCGATTTACGGAGCCTTTGGTAACCAGCTCGGAAGCGGTTTTAATCCCACGGATGGTTACGGGTTTCTCGATGCGAGAATTGCCGTGGAGTCAATCGTCGGTCATAAGTCTAGCTTCCCTGGCGTGCCGGCGAATCTCTCGACACGCGGAACGGTTGGGTCTGGCGAGAATGTTTTGATCGGCGGCCTTATTATCCAGGGAGCAACCGCTAAGCAGGTAATCATCCGCGCGATTGGACCGTCCGCTCCAGTCACAGGCACGCTCTCCGATCCGACCCTGCAATTAATCGCTGCGAATGGACAAACGATAGCAAACAATGATAACTGGCAGGACGATGCCACTCAGGAAGCGCTGATCCGGGGTACCGGCCTTCAGCCTAAGGATCCGCGGGAAAGTGCGCTCTTCGAAACACTCAGTCCTGGCAACTACACGGCCATCGTGCAAGGCAAAAACAGCGAGGGCATCGCGCTTGTGGAGTTTTACGATGTCGACAACCAACCGGCGCCGTCGCGCTTCGCAAATATCGCCACGCGCGGGAATGTTCAAACCGCCGATAACGTCCTGATCGCCGGCTTTATCTTATGGAATGGTCAATCCAGGATCGTGGTGCGGGCGCGCGGCCCTTCTCTCGCCAGCCTCGGGGTTACTGGTGGTCTTCCTGACCCCAGCCTCGAGCTTCACGATAGCCAGGGCAATCTTCTCATCTCGGATGACAACTGGCAGGAGAATGCATTTCAAGCCATCCAACTGCAAACGGTCGGTTTCGCCCCGAATAGTCTGGTCGAAAGCGCGCTTGTCACTACACTCAGTCCCGGCGCCTATACCGCGATCGTGCGGGGCGCTCACGGCACCACCGGTGTCGCCTTGGTTGAGGTTTACGATCTTCAATGAGTGTTTGTTAAATGAACTACACCGCCGCCATCACTGACTTCTTTAAGCATCCCAAGTGGATGATGAATATGCTTCTGGGCGGACTGTGTGTCCTTATCCCGGTGGTGGGACCTATCGTAACCAAAGGCTGGCTCATCACTGGTTTCTGGGGCCGGGAGGACGAACGCTTCGAGACGTTCCCTGATTTCGATTTCAACAAGTTCGGAAAGTATCTGGAACGCGGCCTCTGGCCCTTTCTTGTGACGCTCATAAGCAGTTTGGTCCTATCGATGGTGCTCTCGATGTGCGCCGTTCCCGTCATGATGCTACCGGGGCTTTTTGTGTCAGGCCAACACGATCAAGCGGGCGGTTGCGGCGCTGCTATCCTGGTGATTTTGATGGTGGCGTTCTACCTTGTCCTAATGGTCGCGATCATGTTCGTGCTAACTCCCCTTACCTTGAAAGCTTCCATGACTCAGGATTTTGCCAGCGCGTTCGACTTCACTTTTGCGAAGCGCCTTGTAAGTCTGACCTGGAAGGAGATGGCGATCGGTTCCCTTTTCCTGTCGTTGTCCAGCGTGGTACTGGTTTGCGTTGGCATGCTCGTTTTCTGTATAGGCATGTATTTTGCCGTTGTAGTCGTCTACTTCGCCTGGATGCATTTTCACAAGCAGCTCTATCGGCTCTACCTCAGCCGAGGCGGGGAGCCGGTGCCCCTGAGCCCGAAGCTTCGCGATTATGCAGCTCCGGTCGGATCGCCCTAACAACGCGCTGTTACTTCTTGGGAGACAAGCTGGCCGATTGCTCGATAGCTTTGTCGAGTAACTGCTCGGCCTGCGGCTGATCGCCCTGGAACTCCCAGATCTTTTTGTCGAGGATATATTCTGCCGGCGTCGCGAAGTTAACATTTTGCACGTTCGTGATTCGCGATTGCAAAGTGACGATACCGGCAAGCGAGCCGCCCCGGCAAAGGATCAACGGCCCGCCGCTATTGCCAGGGCTCACAGGCGTCGAGGTTCGAATAAGCGTTTGGTCTTTTATTTTGTCGAAACGCGAGATGATTCCAGCCGTGATACTCAAGCCTTCACCGAGCGCATTACCAATCGCGATGCAGGCTTCACCTTCCTTAACCTGATCCAGGGCGCGCACTGGGAACTGGTTTGGCGTCCACTTGCCTTCCAGCCTAACGAGCAGAAGCGCCAGGTCGACTTCGTTCTTCGCGCGCGCTACCACGAGGCAATCGGCGAATTCTTTATCATGCGCAAACCGCACGCCGCAGCGGTAACCTCCCGTCATCGTGTCAGGCGCCTCCACCACGTGCCAGTTGGTCGCCACCAATCCGTATTCGGCGTCGTTATACAAAAGCACGCCAGTCCCGTTCGCGCCCGATTCGGTCTTGCCCGTGGAGGACTTCTGTTTCCAAATGGCGCGCACTTCCAGAACGGAGGACTTATAGATGTCGCGCAACTCCTCCGCCGTGAAGATGCGATCGTGCGATTGTTGAGGAAGCAGCGTCGTAGTTGGCTGTTCCGGGCTTGGAGCCAGGGTCGCCTTGGTGCTTGGGGTCACGATTTGAAAAACCGTGAAGCCAACCGCGAAAAGGATGAGCGCCGCCACCAAAGGAAGGCCCCACCGCGTCTTTTCCCTCTTGAACGTCGTATCGATGTAACGGATCTGCGGGAAGGCGGAGAACGCGATCCACGCTGCCAGATACGCGATCCAAATGAGCAGGACGACCCCGCTCCGCGAATAGAAGACAAGGCCGATTATCCCGAAACCGAGCCAGAACCAAGGCGCTGCGACCAAGGCGCGCCGGCGTCGTTTCATCTTCAGCCAATTTCGCCAGACAATGAAGCCGCCGAACGCCGGCGAAAGGAAAATGCTTCCCAGGATAGCCATGTATGGGCTCCAGATCGTTTCGCCAACCGGCGCCTGGCCCGTCGGAGTGGAGCTGGCGGCCGCAGCGGCTGGCGCCGAGAAAATGGCTGCCGGTAATGGAGGAGGACCTGCCGAACGAACCTCGGGTAACACAGGCGACGTAGAGGGCAAAGGCGGCGGCTTCGGGATTGACGAAGGTCCCGGTGGCGGCCCGGACGCGGCGGCCTTGGGAATGGATGAGGGAGGAGGCGGGGGCGGGGTTGCCTTGGGCGGAGGAACCGCGTTTGAGGATGAGTCGCTCGGTTCCATTTCGTGTTTCTAGCGAAGGCCTTCCGCGCCTGCAACGAAATATGGAAACCGGGCTGGAATCTTCCGCAGCCGCGCCTCTAAAGCATGTTCACCGCGCCGCAGTTCGGGCAGGTGTAGGCTTGCTCGCTGGGAGGCGTCAACGGCCGGGTAAGGTATTTGTTGCAGCTCCAGCACTTCACCCAAAACGGACTGATTCGCCCCATCGCTTCTTCGGGGCCGTTTGGGGCCTGCGAAGTGCCAGCGTCTGCCTCCGGCGCCAATTCCAACTTGCCGATCTTGTCCGCCGGAATTTCGCGATCCGGTTTCTTGCCCAAAATATATTCGTGCTCAGTCATGTTGATCTCTTGTCCTTTGTTACAATCGTCTATCGCACCGCGAGTCCTCGGTAAATTCAAATCGCGCTGCCGTTGGCGATTGTGATTTGGAGCCGGGTGCATATTCTCGCTTTCACATGAAGACGGGACCGCAGCGCACTATTGCAGAACTGAAGGAACTTCGGGAACTGACCGGCGACGAGAATGGCGCGCAGCGGGTAGCGTTCACTCCCACCTGGGCAAAGGCGCGCGCCTGGCTCCGAGAAAAGGTCGAGGAATTTTCCCCGGAAATTCACGTCGATGAGGCCGGGAATTTGTGGGCGACTTTGCGGGGCGCGTCCGAGAAAGCGCTCTTGATCGGCGGGCACATCGATTCGGTGCCGAATGGCGGCTGGCTCGATGGCTGTCTGAACACCCTCGCCGGTTTGGAAATTCTGCGCCGCATCAACTCCCAATATGACGGCAAGCCGCCGGTGACGGTGCGGCTGGTGGATTGGGCCGATGAAGAAGGCGCGCGATTTGGAAAGAGCCTCTTCGGTTCATCCGCGTGCTCGGGTCATCTGGACATGGATGAAGCGCGGGCCTTGAAAGATAAAGAGGGCATCACTCTCCCCGCCGCGCTCGAGCAGAACGGAATCGATTTCGAAAAAGTGAAGGAGTGCGGCAAAGAACTCGCGAACGCCGCGGCCTATCTCGAACTGCACATCGAGCAGGGTCCCGTCCTTCTCGATTTTGATCGGCCGCTCGGCACCGTGCTGGGGACATTCGGCGTCGAGCGGCACGCGATCACCTTTCGCGGTCAGGCCGCGCATTCCGGTAGCACGCCGATGAACCGTCGCAAAGACGCCTTTCTCGCCGCGGCAAAAATGAGCCCGGAGATTTATCGAATCGCCGAACGCAACTCCGCCAGTCCGGCTCGGACCGGCGTTTGCACGATCGGCTCCTGCACCACGAAGCCCGGCATCGTCACCAGCGTCGTGGAAGAATGCCGGGTCACGCTCGATCAACGTCACCTGAATGCCGCTGCCCTCGCCCAAATGCTACGCGAAGCAAAGGAAGCGAGCGAGCGTTTCGCGAAAGAAGGAAACGTTACCGTCGCATGGGAACGGCTCTGGCAAATCGAGCCAATCCTCTTTAACAACGACCTCATTGCTCTTTGCGATGAAGCCATTTCCGCAACCGGCGCCGCGCCCCATCGGCTTCCCTCCGGTCCCCTGCACGACGCCGCCGAAGTCGCGCGCGCCGGCGTCCCCACCATCATGATGTTCGTGCAAAGCCTGCACGGCATCAGCCACAACAAAATCGAGGACACGAAGGAAGAACATCTCGAAATGGCCGTGACCGCCTTCGACAGCCTCGCAACGAAAGCAATCAGGTGGATCGAGTCCCGCGCTGGCGGGACCGCTCGATGAGAAAGGCGGCAGCGCCGCGATTCTCTAACATCGCGCGATCCCCCGCTCGTCACTCGTCACCTGTCACTTCTCTTAGTTTCCCGTCGATTTAAGGCACAAAAGAATATAAGGTTGCTCACCAGATTACGTCGCCATGAACTCCGTCATCAAAATTGATCCCGAGATCATGAGTGGTGCGCCTTGTTTTGCCGGCACCCGCGTCCCGATTCAGAACCTGATCGATTACCTGGAAGGCGGCGACTCCATCGATGAGTTCCTGGAAGATTTCCCCAGCGTCAGGCGCGACCAGGTGATCTCGTTTTTGGAAGAAGCGAAGGAGAGCGTGCTCTCTCGCGCGGTGTGAACATTTTGCTCGACGAATGCGTGCCGGCCCGGCTCGCGCGCGAGTTGGCGCCACATTCGGTCATGACGGTTCAACGCCGCGGATGGGCTGGGGTCAAGAACGGAGATTTGCTCGCCCTCGCCCAGAACGAATTCGACGTTCTGATCACCGTCGATCGGAAAGTTTCCGAGGAGCAAGACTTGACGAATTTCACCATTGCCCTGCTGCTGCTGCGCGCCGCAACGAATCGGCTGGAACACTTGCGCCCGCTCGCCAGCAAAATCCTGGAGAAAATTGCCCATGCACCTGCGGGGACCGTATCGGTTGTCAGCAGTTGAGCGCCCGGTTGCCAAGCCGCCGACCTGTGATTGACATACGACACCACCTCCTTGGAACTCGTCACACGTCACTTGTCACGCGTCACTTATTTTGCAGCCTGCACGGAATCAGCCACAACAAAATCGAGGACACCAAAGAAAAACATCTCGAAATGACAGTGACGGCTTTCGACAAGCTTGCAGACAAGGCGATGAGCTTGATCCAGCTGACCGTTGATCGGACGATGTGAGAACAGCAGCCGCGGTCTGGCGACCGGATGTACACGCCCAACGTGCTCGACGTTCTTTAATCGTCCTTGTTCACCATGTGCCCGCAGTAGCCGCAGAGACTTCCGTCACTCAGTTCAGAAGTCGGAATTGGGTTCGCGCAGAGCGCACACGTGTGTTCGCAGGACTCTTCGCAGATTGCGCAAGACGCCTCGTCCACCACGTAACTTTCCTGGAAGCAGAATGGACAGGTAATCAGGACCTCGTCACCACCATCTTGCAACGAGGAGTGATTCTGCCAACCAAGATGCTCAGATAAGGCGCGCTCTGCGCAGGACTCGAAGCCCTCAACCTCATCGCATGACCGGCACTGAACGCCTGTCGTGCGATCGCCGCCGACCGGCACCATGAGCTGTGACCCACATTCGCCGCAAGGAAGCTCCAACATTGCGCTGCTTAATTCCGCACTCTGCCAATCCACTTCGCCGAGTCTACGGTGGCAGTCGTTGCGCTCCTTTTCGAACACCTCTGACACGGACATCAAGGTGTTCCATGCACCAGCACCTAATGCGAGCTTGGGATCTTGCCCCAACTCGTCCGTTACGAAATCGCGAACGATGACGAACGTGTCCGCGATCATTCCTCTAATCGTGTCTCGTTGTAGAATCGTGCTGTAATGCTCGATGTCGTTTCTGAGACCGCTGATCTTCTCGAAACGTTTCCAATCGGTTTCAACACCCAGAGACTCGAACCGAGACTTAATCTGGGAAACATCTACGGTCTTTTTGCCGCGGCCCACGAAGACAATCTCTCCGCTCGGCAGCCTTTTCGGGTGGACTTCCCTCTTGATCAGAACCTCGTCACTTCCAGCGGGCGAAAGAGCGACCAACCCTGCCTTGTACAGAAGCAGAATGCCCGCATGCAGGTTGCGGACCGCCGATAACAGGCGTGGATCCGAATTCGCGGAAAAATCTTCGAGAGCGAGTTGAAGCGACATTATCGCGTTGTCGAATATCGTCACGAACGAAAATACTTCACGAAGGAAGTGGCGACAACCCAATAGCGGCAAATCGCCGGGATGACCCCCTTCCATCTTGGGAAAAAGCAAAGGTTCTGAACTCTTTCGCTGATAGAGTCTTAGAGGCAGTGGCTTCCGACCCTTCGAAAGCCGGTGCGGCTTTGACTGATAGCCAAACCAGCGCGGCGGGGCCGCAAAAATTTTGTCGAATTCCTCCGGCGAAAGCGCTAAACAGGAAAGTTCACCAAAAAGAGGAAAACTATGCCGACACTCGCAACCACTGTTGATGGCCTGAAATTGCCGAACCCCTTCGTCATTGGATCGGGGCCGCCCGGGACGAACCTGAACGTCATTACACGCGCTTTCCGCGAAGGCTGGGGCGCGGTCATCGCGAAAACGGTCAGCCTCGATTCCTCGAAAGTCGTCAACGTCGCGCCGCGTTATGCGAAGTTCCACGCTCTCGACAAGAAAGACGTGATCGGCTGGGAAAACATCGAGCTCATCAGCGACCGGCCGTTCAACATCTGGCTCGACGAATTCAAGAAATGCAAGGACCAGCATCCCGACGGCATCCTGATCGCATCGATCATGGAAGAGTACAGTCGCGATGCCTGGATCGAAATCGTGGAGCGTTGCGAAGGCGCCGGCGTCGATTCGTTCGAGCTGAACTTCTCCTGTCCGCACGGGTTGCCGGAGCGAAAGATGGGCGCGGCCATGGGGGAAAATCCTGAGATCGTCGAAGAGGTCTGTGGCTGGGTAATGTCGGCGGCAAAGAAACCGGTTTGGGCGAAGATGACGCCGAACGTCACGCGCATCGCCGAGCCGAGCCGTGCGGCTTTCCGCGGCGGGTGTCAGGGCGTGAGCGCGATTAACACGATTCGCAGCATCATGAGCGTCAATCTCGAGACGCTGCGACCCGAGCCGACGGTCGAGGGATTCACCACGCCCGGCGGTTATTCGGGGAAAGCGGTGCGGCCGATCGCGCTCCGCATGGTGATGGAGATCGCGACGATGATCCGGAGCGAATTCCCCGGGCGCACCTTGTCCGGACTCGGCGGGATCGAGACCGGCGAAGATGCGGCCCAGTTCATTTTACTCGGAGCGGACACGGTGCAGGTCTGCACCGGCGTAATGAAGTTCGGCTACGAGTCGGTGAAGCGAATGTGCGACGAGCTTCTTGCTTTCATGGAGAAACATAAATTCGAGACGCTGGAGGATTTCAAAGGCAAGAGCCTCGATTATTTCACGACGCATCGCGAGCTGGTCCGGATGCAAGGCGAGCGCAAGGCGAAGGAGAAGGCCGCCGCCGCGGAAAAAGCTGCCGCTGCCGAAGCGCCGAAGAAGATGGTCGCGGCCGATAGCGAGTGGAGCGGCGACGAATTCGTGAAGCAATCGGATGCGCTGGCGCGAGGATAAAAGCAGTGACGAGTGACATGTGACGAGTGACGAGGTAAAGAATCGCCATGCCTTCAAACTCGTCACTCGTCACTCGTCACTCGTCACTTTCCCCCTGCCCCGTCTTCATCGGTGGTGAGTGGCGGAATATTTCCAACGGCGCGACGTCTCCGATTTTTAATCCGTCGCGCGGCGAGACGATCGGCGAAGCGCCGATGTGTGGCGCGGACGTTGTGGATGAAGCCGTGGAAGCCGCCGCCGCCGCGTTTCCGGCCTGGCGCGAAACGCCGGCGGTGGAACGGGCGCGGGTGTTTTTCCGTTACCGGCAGCTCGTCGAGGAGAACTTCGATCGGATCTGCCAGAGCGTAACGCGCGAACATGGGAAGACGCTGGCCGAAGCGCGGGGTAGCACTTATCGCGGCATCGAGAATATCGAATACGCGTGCGGCGTTCCGACGTTGCTCTTCGGCGACACGCTCGAGAACCTGGCGCGCGGGGTCGATTGCGAGACATTGAATCAGCCGCTCGGCGTTTGCGTCGGGATCACGCCGTTCAACTTTCCCGCGATGGTGCCGATGTGGATGTTTCCGCTCGCGATCGCGTGCGGAAATACGTTCGTGCTCAAACCGAGCGAGAAAGTTCCGCTGACTGTCGTGATGCTGATCGAGCTGCTCGAAAAGGCCGGCCTGCCGAAAGGCGTGCTCAACCTTGTGCATGGCGGACGCGATTGCGTGGATGCGCTGTTGACGCACCCGAAAGTGAAAGCAATCTCGTTCGTCGGCTCCTCGCCGGTCGCGAAATACATTTTCGAAACTGGGACGCGCCACGGGAAACGGGTGCAGGCGAATGGCGGCGCGAAAAATTATATCATCATCATGCCGGACGCAGACGTGTCGCAGACCGTTGATGCTCTCTCGACCGCCGCGTTCGGCTGCGCCGGCGAACGTTGCATGGCAGGCTCGACCGCGATCGCTGTTGGGGCGGCGGCTGATCGCGTCTTGCCTTCACTTGTCGAAGCCGCGCGCTCGATCAAAGTGGGACCGACCGATGTGGCCTCGCAACCCGACATGGGCCCTGTGATCACCGCGCAGCACCGCGATCGCGTCATGAGTTTGCTCGCGACCGGCGAGAAAGAGGGCGCCAAGATCATTGCCGATGGCCGTGGCATCCGCGTGGCCGACGCGCCGAATGGATTTTACCTCGGCGCAACCATTGTCGATGAAGTGCAAAACGAAATGACGCTGGCGCGCGAAGAAGTTTTCGGCCCGGTCCTGAACGTGATGCGCATGGAAGATCTCGATCACGCGATCGAGATCGCGAATCGATCCGCTTACGGCAACGGCACCGCGATCTTTACCAACTCAGGCAAAGCGGCGCGCGAATTCAAACATCGGGTCAAAGCTGGCATGGTCGGGATCAACGTCGGCGTGCCGGCGACAATGGCGATGTTCCCCTTCACCGGCTGGGACGATTCCTTCTACGGCGATCTGCACATTCAGGGAAAAGAAGCCGTGCAGTTTTATACGCAGCAGAAAGTGATCACGAGCCGCTGGTTCGGCGAAGGCGTCGGCGACGTCTGGAAGAAGTAAGGAAAGTGACCTGTGACGTGTGACGAGTTTTCGGGTAGAACGGCGCCATGGAAAAGAAGACCCAGAACTACAAAGATCTCATTGTTTGGCAGAAAGGAATCGCGCTGGCTAAAGCGACCTACCAACTAACAACAAAGTTTCCCACAGAAGAGAAATTTGGGTTGGTTTCGCAAATGCGACGGGCAGCAGTTTCAATCCCATCAAACATTGCGGAAGGACAGGCGCGACACACGACTGGCGAGTTCATTCAGTTTCTCTCTCACGCAGAGGGCTCGACGGCAGAACTCGAAACGCAGTTCATCCTGAGCATAGAACTCGGTTTCGCTAAAGCCGAACACGCAAAGGGCGCCTTCATCCTCCTCGATGAAATCCGCCGCATGCTCAACGGGCTGCGCCGGAAGTTAAGCGCCGCATCCTAAACTCGTCACTCGTCACTCGTCACATGTCACTTCTTATAAAGGGCGGCGAAATCGTCACCGGCGCTGAGCACTACATCGCGGATATCTATTGCGAGCATGAGCGGATCACCCACATCGATCGAAACATCGATCCGCCCGCCGGAGCGAAAGTGATCAATGCGAGTGGGAAGTACGTCTTTCCCGGGTTCATCGATCCGCATGTGCACATCTATCTGCCGTTCATGGGGACGTTCTCGAAGGATACTTACGAGACCGCGAGCAAAGCGGCGCTGGTCGGCGGGACGACGGCGCTGATCGAAATGGTTTGTCCGGCGCGCGACATGAGCGCGGCGGAAGGGTTTCGCCTTTGGCAGGAACAAGCGGCGGGCAAATCGGCGTGTGATTACACCTATCACATGGGTGTGACCCGCTTCGATGAGGAGAATGCGCGGCAACTGCGCGAGATTGTTGCGGCCGGCATTAGCTCCTTCAAAATCTTCCTCGCTTACAAAGGTGCGTTCGGCATCGACGACGCGGAGCTCTACCAAACTTTGAAGCTGGCGAAAGAGCTGGGCGTAATCGTGACTGCGCATTGCGAAAACGAAACGCTCGTCGCGGAACGCCAGAAGGAATTGCTCGCCGCCGGAAAAACAGGGCCGGAGCAACATCACGAGAGCCGGCCGCCACGCGTGGAAGCGGAAGGCGTGCATCATTTGATGACGTTTGCCGAGCTGACTGGAGCGCATGTTTACATCGTCCACCTGAGCTGCGATGAGGCGTTGCGCGAAGCGCTCAAGGCCCGGCATCGCGGCGTGAACGTCACCATCGAGACCCTGATTCAATATCTGGTGCTCGATAAGACTTATGCGGAACGCCCGGACTTCGAGGGCGCGAAGTTCGTCATGTCACCGCCCCTGCGCGACAAGAGCAATCAGCCGGTTCTCTGGAATGGATTGAGCAGCGGCGAGATTCAAACGCTCGCCACCGATCACGCGCCGTTCGATTTCAAAACGCAAAAGCCGATGGGCCGCGACGATTTCACCAAGATTCCAAACGGCATTCCATCGCTCGAAGACCGGGTGAACCTGCTCTTCACTCACGGCGTGAAGACTGGCCGGCTCGATTTGCAGACGTTCGTGAATGTCGCCAGCACAAATGCCGCGAAGACCTTTGGGTTGTTCCCGCGCAAAGGCGCGATCCAGATCGGGGCCGATGCTGATCTCGTTATCTACGATCCGGATTATCGTGGGAAAATTTCAGCGAAGACGCAGTTAATGAATGTCGATTACAGCGCGTTTGAAGGCTGGGAGATTGAAGGCCGGCCCAGCCTGGTCACCGTCCGCGGCGAGGTCGCGGTGCGCGATGGTAAATTTGTCGGCGCGATCGGCCGCGGCCAAATGCTGAAGCGCGCGCCAGCGCATTAGCATGACTGACAGCAATCTCTACAACGAAGACCTCGCGCCGGTGCCACCCGAGCGCCGGACCTGGGGCGTCGCGAGTTATGCGGCGCTCTGGATTTCGATGTCGGCTTGCATCCCGACTTACATGCTCGCCTCGTCGCTGATCGGCGGCGGGATGAATTGGTGGCAGGCGATCATGACGATTTTTCTCGGCAATTTCATCGTCGTCATCCCGATGGTTTTGAATGCGCACGCCGGGACGCGTTACGGAATTCCGTTTCCGGTTTTTTGTCGCGCGTCGTTCGGCACGTTCGGCGCGAATGTGCCGGCGTTGATGCGCGCCTTTGTCGCGTGCGGCTGGTTCGGCATTCAAACCTGGATCGGCGGAAACGCGATCTACAAAATCCTCGCCGTCTTCTGGCCGTCGCTCGCCGCGGCGAACATGCCGAGCGCACTCGGCATCAACCTTCCGCAGTTCCTTTGCTTTCTCTTTTTCTGGGGCATCAACATGTTCGTCGTTTACAAAGGGATCAATTCGATCCGCATTTTGTTGAACATCAAGGCGCCGCTGCTCATCGCGCTCGGCTTGCTTCTGCTTTGGTGGGCTTATCGCAACGCCGGCGGCTTCGGGCCGATTCTGTCGCAACCTTCCGCTTTCGATCCGGGCCAGCCGAAGAGCGGCAAATTCTTCGCGTTCTTCGTTCCGGCGCTGACCGGCATGATCGGCTTCTGGGCCACGCTCTCGCTCAACATCCCTGACTTCTCCCGCTACGCGCGCTCGCAACGCGACCAGATTGTCGGGCAAGCACTCGGTCTTCCGCTGACGATGGCGCTTTACGCTTTCATCGGCGTCGCGGTGACTTCCGCGACCACGATCATCTACGGTCAAACGATTTGGGACCCGGTCGACGTCCTGACGCGGTTCACAAATCCGGTCGTGCTGGTGGTGGCAATGCTCGCACTCTGCATCGCAACTTTGGCGACAAATATCGCGGCCAATGTCGTCAGTCCGGCGAATGATTTTTCGAACCTCGCGCCGCACCGCATTTCGTTCCGCCTCGGCGGGTTGATCACGGGATTGATCGGCATCGTGATGATGCCATGGAAACTGGTAGCCGATCCGTCCGGCTACATTTTCACCTGGCTCGTCGGTTACAGCGCGCTCCTCGGGCCGATCGGCGGAATCATGATCGCGGATTATTTCGTCTGGCGGCGGAGACAGCTCGACGTCGAAGATCTCTATCGCGCCGACGGCCGGTACCGCTTTAGCAACGGCGTAAATATTGTGGCGATGATATCGCTCCTCCTGGCGATCCTGCCGAACCTGCCCGGCTTTCTCGTGAACGTGAAACTGCTGGATGCCGCGAGCACACCGCGATTTTTCGTCGCGCTTTACGATTATGCATGGTTCGTTGGCTTCGCGATCGCGTTCGTTGTATATCTCGCGCTGCGCTTCGCCACTTCTAAAAATGAAAACGCCAGACCTGCCGCCGTTTGATCATCAACCAAAGCCGTACGCCGGCCCGTCCGCCGATGAGGTGCTTCGGCTTCGCAAGGAATTCCTGAATCCGGGAATTTTTCTCTACTACAAAAAGCCGATCATGTTTGTGGAGGGGAAGATGCAGTACCTGTGGGATGAAACCGGACGCCGATATCTCGACGCGCTCGGCGGGATCGTGACGGTCAGCGTTGGACATTGCCATCCGGATGTGGTCGCAGCGGCGCATGCTCAAAACGAGCTGCTTCAGCATTCCACAACGATTTATCTGCACCCGAACATTTCGGAGTACGGCGAGAAGCTCGCGGCAAAAATGCCGGGGGACCTCAAGGTTTGCTACTTCGTTAATTCAGGTTCGGAAGCGAACGATCTCGCGCTCCTCATGGCGCGCGCTTACACCGGCAACTACGATGTGATCGCATTGCGCAACGCCTATCACGGTGGGAATGCGTCGGGGATGGGATTGACGGCGCATCATACCTGGAAGTTCAACGTTCCGCACAGCTTCGGCGTCCATCACGCGATCACGCCCGATCCGTATCGCGGGATTTGGGGCCGCGACAATCCGGATGCGGGAAAAAACTACGCGGCCGATGTAAAGAATCTCATCGATTACGCGACGCCGGGGCAGGTCGCTGCGTTTATCGCGGAGTCGATCCAAGGCGTCGGCGGCTGCGTGGTGTTTCCGGATGGGTATTTGAAGCACTCCTACGAACACATCCGGGCCGCGGGTGGAGTTTGCATCGCTGATGAAGTGCAGGCGGGCTTCGGCCGAACTGGGACCCACTATTGGGGTTTCGAAACACAGGGCGTGATCCCGGATATCGTTTGCATGGCGAAAGGGATCGGCAACGGCGCGCCGCTTGGCGCGGTCGTCACGACCCCGAAAATCGCCGCGGCTTTGGGGCAGCGAATTCACTTCAATACTTTCGGCGGCAATCCAGTGGTCTGCGCGCAAGGGATGGCGGTTCTCGACGTAATCGACCGCGAGAAGTTGCAGGAGAATTCTCTCAGGATCGGCAACCAGCTTATCGCCGGCCTGAATCGGCTGAAGGAAAAGCACAACGTCATCGGAGACGTCCGCGGCAAAGGATTGATGCTTGGGATCGAGCTGGTGAAGGATCGCGCGACAAAAGAACCAGCCAAGGCGGAATGCGCGCAAGTTTTGGAGACGTGCAAAGATATGGGGCTGCTGCTCGGCAAGGGCGGATTGCAGGGGCAGACGATTCGGTTCTCACCGCCGATGTGCGTTACAAAAGCCGACGCTGATTTTCTGCTCGAGGTTTTGGATCAGGCATTTGCGGGGTTGTGATTTTCCGGGGAGCGCACGCTGTTGCGTGCGGGCAATGGCGTCTAAGCCATCGCGAACTTTTAAGATTGTTTCGGCAGAATGCCGAAACCAGCACGCTGCAAGCGTGCGCTCCCCGGAATCAGATCAACCGCGGTTCGAAGGTAAAGCTGGCAACGAGCTCCTGCCCAGCGGGGATTTGCTGAATCCCTTCCTTTTTCTCGAAGGCGCGCTGCTCGTGGTGATCGGTCAAACCCCAGCACGGTTCGACACAGAGAGACGGTCCCCCATCCGACCAAAGCGTCAGATAAGGGACGCCGGTCAGATCGAGGGCGACCGTTCGTCCAGAGGGCGCGTCGGAATAAGTGAAGGTGCGATCCGGAACATCCACCAACTCGAGAATGTATGAGCCTTGCAGTTTCTCTTTCGCGAATGGCATCTCGCCTCTCCCGAACAGAATCTCCTCCGTCTCGCCGCTTAGATAATTATCCGGAGAAAAATGACGGCGATAAAGTCCTGCGGGCATCTTGAAGCGGAACGAATCGAACGACGTCGCGGCAAATCCCGGATGCAAACCGAAACCGACATGCGCAGTCAGTTCCGGCTCGTCATTCATGAACCTGAATGCAACGAGAACGCGCGGGCCGTCGATTCGATAGGTTAGATCGAGCGAGACCTTGAGCGGATATTCGGACGTCGAAAAATCTTCCGGCGTGATGCGATAAGTCAGTTCGTTGTCGCGTCCCGACTCCACCCGATGCCATACCTTGCCGCGCAAAAAGCTATGCGTGCCGCCGCGAATCTCCTGACCGCGATAAAGCGTTCGCTCGTTCTTGATGCGGTGGAGATAATAACCCATCACCGTCGCGTGATTGGCCCAGCCTTTCTCCGGCGGACCGATCTCGTTATCGCGATTCAGAAAACCGATCCAGTTCCCGGCGGGATCGCGCCGCGCCACGCTGATTAATTCCGCGCCGAGCCGCGAGACGATCAGCCGAACGCCATTCTCTTCGTCGGTGAGAACATCCAGCAGCCGGTCGCCCCGCTTGTCTTCGCGTTGCGAGAACACGGATTATGGGAACAAACCGCGCGCGTGTTTCGCTTTCATCACGCGCTCGACTCCGATCGCCATCGCCGCGGTCCGATGCGAAATCTTGTGCGCTTTCGCGCGGCGAATCACTTGGGTGAACGAATGCTCCAGGATACGGAAAAGTTTGTCAGTCACTTCCGTCTCGGTCCACATGAACGCCTGCAATCCCTGAACCCACTCGAAATAGGAAACGATCACGCCGCCGGCGTTACAGAGAATGTCAGGAATGACGAAGAGCTCGTCCCAGCGTTCGTTCAGGATCAGATCGGCTTCCGGGGTCGTCGGGCCGTTCGCGCCTTCGGCAAGAATCCGGCATTTCAATTTCGCGGCATTACCGGCGTTGATCACGCGATCGACCGCGGATGGAACCAGCACGTCGCACGGCATGATGAGCATCTCGTTCGGATCGATCCGGTCGGCTTCGTCGAACGCGCGCAGATTTCCTTTCTTGATCACATGCTGCTCCGCTTTCGCGACATCGATGCCTTTCGGATTGTAAAGCGCCACGGTCGCGTCGCTGATGCCGACGACTTTCACGCCGGTCTTGAGCGCGAGCGACAACGCCGCGACGGACCCGACGTTGCCGAATCCCTGAATGATCGCAGTGCAATTCTCCGGATTGAGTTTCAACATGTCCATCGCGCGCTCGATCAAATACACGACGCCGCGGCCGGTCGCCTCGCGCCGGCCTTCGGTGCCGCCGATCGAAACCGGTTTGCCGGTCACGATTTCGTTGACGCAATAACCTTGATAGACGGAATACGTGTCCATGAACCAGGCCATGACTTGTTCGTTCGTGCCCATGTCCGGGCCCATGATGTCGGTGTGCGGGCCGACGAACGGGATCATCTCCTGCATGTAACGGCGCGAGACGGCCTCGAGCTCATTACGCGAAAGTTTCTGGGGATCGCACGCAACGCCGCCTTTGGCGCCGCCGTAAGGCAAATTCGCGAGCGCGCATTTCCAGCTCATCCACATGGCGAGCGCGGCGGTTTCGCCCATCGAAAGATCCGGCGAAAAACGCGTGCCGCCCTTGGTCGGGCCGAGCGTCAGGTGATGCTGAACGCGGTAGCCTTGAAAAGTCTGAGTGCTGCCGTCATCCATGTGCACCGGTAGCGTCACGGCCATCGAGCGCTTCGGGAGCATGAGCCGATCGCGATCGTTGACCTCGATCTGCAAGTAATCGGCGATGACCTGGAACTGGTCGCAAGCCATCTGGAAGACTTCGTCGTTGTAGATGCTCATAAAGAGAAGCCGGAAGGTAAATGCGGCGCGCGTGAAATTCAGGTGCTATTTGCGCCGGAGAAAAGGAGGCGTCAAATCGAATTGATGCGAGTCGACGTGACGAATGGGTGGATCGGGCGCTCCGTCGCGCGATTGAGAACCATTGAATCACAGGCACGACTATTGCCATCGAGCGACGGAGCGCTCGATCAACCTCGCCTCGACTGAGCGAGGCGGCTACAGTAAAGAAAGCAGACGCAATGAAAACGAAACGCAAAATGCGGATCGAGACGCTGGCCGTTCATGCCGGGCATGCTGTCGATGCGGCGACTGGGGCGGTCGCGACGCCGATCCATTTATCCACGACGTTCGAGCGGGATGCTGAGGGCGGTTATCCGCACGGATACGTTTATGGCCGCAGCGCGAACCCAACCCGGCATGCGCTCGAAGAAGCGCTCGCGGCGTTGGAGGGCGGCGAGGATGCGGCGGCGTTCGGCTCAGGCCTAGCGGCATCGAGCGCGGTCCTGCAAGCGCTGGCGCCCGGCGATCACGTCATCGCGCCGACGGATGTTTATCACGGAATGACGAAACTGTTGCGCGAGGTCTACATGCGTTGGGGGCTTGAGGTGAGTTTCGTGGACATGACGAACCTCGAAGAGATCAAGCAGGCGGTGCAGCGACGCACGAAATTGTTCTGGGTCGAGACGCCGTCGAATCCGCTGCTCAAGATTACCGACATCGGGCGCGTGGCGGAGATCGCTCAGGCTGCCGGCGCGATCTGCGTTTGCGATAACACCTGGGCGCCGATCGTGCAGCGGCCGCTCGAGCTTGGCGCCGATCTCGTAGTTCACGCGACCACGAAATATTTTGGCGGCCATTCCGATGTGACTGGCGGGGTGGCGATCACGAAAACCAAGACCGAGTTTTTTGAGCGCGTCCGCGAAATCCAAACGACCTGCGGCGCAGTCCCCTCGCCTTTCGATTGCTGGCTGATCCTGCGCGGGATGCGCTCACTGCCGTGGCGGATCCGCGCGCATTCGGAAAACGCGCTCCAGGTGGCGACCTGGCTGGCGGATCATCCGCGCGTGGAGGCGGTGCATTATCCGGGGCTCGCCTCACATGCCGGCCACGAAATCGCGGCGCGGCAGATGAGCGCTTTCAGCGGGATGCTTTCGTTCGAAGTGAAGGGAGGTCGCGAAGCGGCGCTCGGCGTGGCGGCAAAGACGGAGATTTTTATTCGCGCGACGAGCCTGGGCGGTGTGGAAAGTTTGATCGAGCATCGCGCCTCCATCAAAGGCGAAGATCCGCGCACGCCCCAGGGCTTGCTCCGGCTTTCCATCGGACTCGAGCACCCGGATGATCTGATCGAAGATCTCGCGGAGGCGTTGGAATAGGTCGCATAAGACCTATAGCACCTATTTAACCACGCAAACGACTGAGCCGGCCCCGAACCAACAGCACCACATCGCGCAGCTCGGCGACGTGAAGCAAATACGCCGCGCCAAAAAATGCGCTGCCACCGACGCCAATCGTAAGGATGAGACCAAATACTTTTCGCCACGCGCTCGTGCCGACCTGCGAAAAGAAAATGAAATGTTGCGCGAGCAGGCAAATCGCGGCCAGCAGGGCACCGGCCACGAGCAGTTTCCCCAGCGTTTTGATCATCGTGCCGGTCTCGAGCCGGCCGGCATACCGACGCATCATCGTGTAAAGCATCAGGAAATTCGTGAAGGCGACAAGACTTGTCGAAAGCGCCAGTCCGCGATGCCCAAGCTTGAGATGGAAAGTGAAGTAGTAATTCAGGCAAAAGTTCACCGCGATGGAGCAGAGGCTGACGAACATCGGCAGGTTTCGCTTATCCAGCGCGTAAAACGCCGGAGCGAGGACCTTGTCCGCTGAGTAGGCGACGAGGCCAACCGCGTAACAGCGCAACGCCAACGCCGTCTGTTCCGTGGCGAAGGCGTTGAAGCGGCCGTGTTCGTAAATCAGGCTGATGATCGGGTTCGCCAGAATGATCAAACCGATGGCGGAAGGAATCGTGAGCAACATGACGAGCCGGATCGCGTGCGAGAGGGCGCCGCGAAATTCCTCTTTGTTGCCGACCGCAGCGCTGCGGGAAATCAGCGGAAGTGTGACCGTCGCAACGGCGACGCCGAAAATCCCGAGTGGCAATTGCATGAGGCGAAACGCGACGTTGAGCCAGGTCATGGCGCCGTCGCCGAGAGCGGAGGCGAAGCCGCTGTTCACCGCGACATTTACCTGCACGGCGCTGGCGGCGATGGTGGCCGGGCCCATCAACGCGAGAATGGTGCGCACGCCGGGATCGCGCCATTTGAAGTCTGGCCGGAAACGAAAACCGACGCGGCCTAACGAAGGAAGTTGGACGAGAAGCTGGAGCAAGCCACCAATGAGGGTGGCGATCGCCAGGCCCATGAGACCGCGCTCGCCGAAATGCGGATGTCGCCAATCGGCCTGGGGCTCCAGCCAATAGCAGAGCGTGACGCCGCCGATGATGGAGCCGAGATTGAAAAAGCTCGAGGCCATCGCCGGCATGCCGAAAACATTTTTCGCGTTCAACATTCCCATGACGAGCGCGGCAAGCGAGACGAGGAGAATGAACGGGAACATGATCCGGGTGAGCTGGATCGTGAGCGCCGCTTTTTCCGCCGGAAACCCGGGTGCGAGGATTTGAATGAGAACCGGTGCGCCGATGATGCCGAGCACGGTGATCGCGCTCATGAAAATGAGGGTAAGGGTCGCGACCTTGCTGGCGAGACGCCACGCGGATTGATCGCCGTCGGTCGCGATGCGGCGGGAGAATGTGGTGACGAAAGCGGTTGAGAGCGCGCCTTCGGCAAAGAGGTCGCGCAACATATTGGGAGCGCGAAAAGCGGTGAGGAACGCGTCCATGTTGCGCGAAGCGCCAAAGAGCGCGGCAAAGATGACTTCGCGGAGGAGGCCCAGAACGCGGCTGCACAAGATGGCGATGCCGACAATGCCGGTCGCGCGCGTGCT
>JBEEHU010000100.1:0-44269 GCA_041167565.1 Verrucomicrobiota bacterium
CGGCAGAAGAGTTGCTGTTCACAAAGGTCTGCTTGAATCCACGCCGGCTTCGAGTGAACTAACGAATTCTCAACGTGTTAAAAAAAGCTGCTCTCCTTTTTCTGCTGCTCGCGCTGGGCGGAAGGACCGCGGCGCACGCGGACGAAGAGACCCGGCAAGTGCAGGAAGAGTTGCGCAAGCGACATCTCTTCTTTCGCGACATCGATGGCCGGCCGAGTCTGGATTACGCCATCGCGTTGAAGCGTTACCAGGCGCGCCAGGGCTTCGCGGTGTCGGGCGTGGCGGATGAAATGACGCTCTATTCGCTCGGGATCGGCGAACCGGCGCCGCCGGCTGAGGGCGCGGCCAATCTGCCCGATGTTCCAGTTCTAAAAAGCGACGCGGCTTTGCGCGAATCGCGGCCCCAGCCGGCCCCGGTCCCCACGAAAGAGACCAACGCGAAAGATGCGACCAAAGCGGAGATCCGGGCTTTTCTCCGTCGCTATTTTGATGCGTGCGAATCTCCGAACCCGCAGGACGAGCTCAGGTTTTACGCCGACCGCGTCGACTACTTCGATCACGGCGCGGTGGACAAACAGTACATTCAAAACGAACTCGCGGTTTACGATCAGCGCTGGCCGACCCGGAAGTATTCGCTGGGTGATTCGTTGCGCGTGCTGAAAGTTCAGACAAATACGATCGCTACGATTCGCGTCGCCTTCCAGGTAGCCAATTCGCCGAATAACCGGAAAGCCAGCGGACGGACCGACGATACTTTCGGTCTTGCCAAACGCGGCGATTCTCTGGAAATCATTTCAATCAAGGAAGCACGTGTTCGCCGTCCTTCGCGGCATCGCCGGCGGCCGCCAAATTTTCCGGCAGCGGTCGGCCGGACCGTGCACAAGGTTTTCCGCAGCATATTTCGTTAGCCTTGCTTCCGGACGCGTATCAAAAAGCGGGTTGGTCGCGGATTGCCAATCGGCGATTGGAGTGCGATCTAAAAAACATGCGGAGCCGAAGAGCGATGAGAATGGCGGCGCGGTCGATAACCGTCCTGCTTTCCATCGCGGCGTGGATGGTTCTCTCGAATCACTGCGCGCTTGGCGCGATCACGCTGCCGGCGAATTCCGGAATCGAAGCCAGTGGATGCCCGATGCATTCGGCGCCGGCGAAAAAGAAGCCGGCTACAAAGCTTCCGTGCTGCAAAGATTTGCGCGCCGTGGCGGCAAAAGCGGTGGCGAGTGCGATGGCGGCGACGATTCGGTTGGTCGGCGTGCAGGATTACGCGGCGGAGATTTTCCTGTCGCCGCCGCCCGTTGCGATCGGCGTCGATGGTCTCGATACAGGGCCGCCCGGCGCTTTCAGTTTTGCTGAGTCTGTTTTGCAGCAGAGCATTCTCGCGCACGCTCCTCCTTTGAGTTGAGCTGAAGCGGCCCCCGAAAACGTTCGGGGCCACCAGAGCTTCACGCGCTTCCGGCGACGATTCTGTCGCCTCGTCATTACCGGCGGCAATTCCGCCGGGCAACTCAACCAATCTTCCCTGATACGACATGAAGAAACTGATTTTACTAATTCTCGCTGCGAGCCTGGTCCTCGCGGCAATGCCCGTCGCTGCCCAATCGACGGCGCAAAAATACACCTGCCCGATGCATCCGGAGGTCGTGATGGATCATCCGGGGAAATGCCCGAAGTGCGGGATGACGGTGGTGCCTGTTAACGGGGAGGAACGTCCAACGTCCAACGTCCAACGTCCAACGTCGAACGAGGAGAAGAAACACGCGGCGCATGATGAACACGACATTGTTACTCATGAAGCGCATCGGCTGAAGGCCGAGAACCGGCCGGAAAGCCACGACATGCGGCCGCACGAAATGGCGATGCAATCGACGGTGAATATCGCGGAGCCGATGAGCCGGGAGAGTTCCGGGTCGAGCTGGGTACCGGATTCGACCGCGATGTACGGACGGATGCTGATGTTCGGCGATGATATGCTCATGCTGCACGGCGCAATTTTTCCACGTTACACCAACGCGAATACCAGGCGCGGCGACGACCGGATCGATGGGCCGAACTGGTTCATGGCGATGTATTCGCATCCGATCGGGGAAAGTGCGCAGCTCGGCTTTCGTGGAATGATGAGCCTCGATTTGCTCACGGAACGCGGCCGCGGATATCCGCTCCTGTTTCAAACCGGCGAGACTTGGAACGGCGAGGCGCTGCACGACCGGCAGCATCCGCATGACCTGGTGGATGAGATCTCGGTGAGCTATTCGCAAAAATTCGGGAACGATCTTTCGGCGTATCTGTATGTCGGCTATCCGGGGGAACCAGCATTAGGGCCGCCGGCTTTCATGCACCGGCTCTCCGCGATGGATGATCCGGATGCGCCGCTGAGCCATCATTGGCAGGATTCGACGCATGTGACGTTCGGAGTCGTCACGCTCGGCGCGGTCTGGCGCGATCTGAAAATCGAGGCGAGCACTTTCAAGGGACGGGAGCCCGATGAGGTGCGTTACGATTTCGACGAGCCGAAGCTGGACTCGTTCAGCGGGCGAATCTCCTGGAATCCAACGAAGAATCTCGCGCTCCAAGTTTCGCACGGCTACATGCACAGCCCGGAAGAGCTGGAGCCCGAGTCGAACCGGCATCGGACGACGGCATCGCTACTATATAATATGCCGCTCGGGCCCGACGCGAATTGGTCGAACTCATTTGTGTGGGGCCAGAACCGGGATAGTGGACACGGCAAGACGCAATCGTTTCTGGTCGAGACGAACTATCAGCGCGGGCGCGATACGTTTTACGCGCGGTTCGAGCACGTGGAAAAACCGGGCCACGAACTGGTGCTTGATGAGGTGGACCACGAACGGGTGTTTCCGATCGATGCCTACACGATCGGTTACGTGCGCGATCTAACGCATGGAGGCGGGATCGATGTGGGGTTGGGAGGACAATTCACGATTAACGATGTGCCGGATGGACTCGATCGTTATTACTGCGATGGGACGCCTTATTCGTTTCAAGTTTTCCTGCGCATTCGGCCATCGTTGATGGGCGATCACGGAATGACGCAGCATGTGATGCCGCCTAACGAGGAGTAGCCAGGCGTCATCCCGAGGCTGGCACAGCGCGCCGAGGGACCTCACAACGAAACTGCGCGCCAACGCAAAGGGAAGGACGTTCAACCTCGATCTGCGTGGCAAACTCTTGATCTTGCGAAGATGGATCTGCAACCGTGAGGTCCCTCGGCGCGCTGCGCCAGCCTCGGGATGACATGCATTTTTCCAACTCGCCCGGTTGAACAAAGCTTGTGAGCTTGGCTGCTTCCGCGCAGATTGGCCGCTCCATGAAATATTGCTCTCTGCCGCGCAGTTATTGCCTCTTGATATCGATTGCCGCCGCCGCCTTTACCGCGAACGCGTTCGCCGACAAACGCAACATCACCGAAAAGGATCTCTTCAGTTTCGTCTGGACCGGCGATGCCCAGGTTTCACCCGACGGCGTGCGCGTTGCATTTGTCCGCGTGACCGTAAACGAAAAGAAGGAGGGCTATAATACCTCGATCTGGATCGTGCCCACCGCGGGCAATGAAGCGCCGCATCGCCTCACGACGGGCGAACGCGATTCCTCTCCGCGCTGGTCGCCCGATGGAAAGTTTCTTCTCTTCACCCGCACCACCGAGAAAGACGGAAAGCCGGAATCGCCGCAGCTTTTCATGCTTTCGATGGCGGGCGGCGACGCCTTTGGGTTCACCAGTTTGCCGAAAGGCGCGAGCGATCCGAAATGGTCGCCTGACGGGAAGCTGATCCTTTTCGCGAGCTCGAGTAATCCGGAAGACCTCGACAAACAGGAAAAGAAAAAACGCAAAGAGGAAGAAGCGAAGCGCGCGGCCGCGGCGGGACCTTCAGCCTCGCCTGCTAAGGAGAGCGATAAGAAGCCGGCCGACGATGCGTCCAAGAAAGTCGAGACGGATACCGAGCGCGAGAGCGACATCCACCTGATCACGCGCGCGGTCTATCGCTCGAACAACGAAGGCTACCTCGATTTCAAGCGACCGCAGCATTTCTGGATCGTGCCGGCGCCGCACAATCCGGACGAGAAGGTGCAACCGAAGCAACTCACCAGCGGCCGTTTCGATGAAGACAGCGCGGTTTGGTCGAAGGACTCTTCTCAAATTTATTTCACAACGCTGCGCAATGACGAGCCGTATTACGATCTGCAGAAGACCGAGCTTTACTCGATCTCCGCGAACGGCGGCGAACCGGTCAGACTGACCACGGTCGATATGAACCTGGGCGACCTGGCGCTCAGCCCGGATGGAAAACAGGTGGCCTTCACGGCATCGGTCGAGCAGCCGGTGAACTCCTACACCCAACCCGATCTCTGGGTGCTCGATCTCGTGAAGGACGCGAAGCCGCGCAATCTTACGGAGAAGTTTGATTTCGATGTCGGCAGCAGCGTCTTCGGCGACAACGGCTCACCGCGCGCGGGCGGCGGCAACCTCCCGATCTGGACCGCGGACGGCAAAGGCATCATCGAAAATTTCGAGAAGGAAGGGCAAACAAATCTGGGCGTGTTCGACGTCGCGACTGGGGCGCTCACCAATGAAATCACGAAGGGCAACCAGGCCATCCCGCGTTTCCGCCCCGCGCCGGATGCGTCGAAGCTGGTCTATCTTCTCTCGACGCCGACGCGGATCGGCGACCTGTTCTGGCTGGATCGCGTGAGCGGCGAAGCGCGGCAGTTGACCCACAACAACGACGATCTTTTCGGCCAGCTCAATCTAACTGAGCCGGAAGAGATTCATTACAAGAGCTTCGATGGAAAGAGCATTCAGGCATGGCTGCAGAAACCGCCCGGCTTCGATCCGGCGAAAAAATATCCGCTCATTCTGAACATCCACGGCGGGCCGCACACCGCTTACGGATTTATTTTTGCGCACGAGTTCCACTGGATGGCGGCGAAGGGCTACGTCGTGCTTTATCCGAATCCGCGCGGTAGCACGAGCTACGGCCAGGAATTTGGAAACGTGATCCAGTATCATTATCCAGGCGACGATTATAAGGACCTGATGCTGGGCGTGGATGATGCGATCAAGCGCGGTTACATCGACGCGAAAAAACTCGGCGTGACCGGCGGCAGCGGCGGCGGGTTGCTGACGAACTGGGTGGTCGGACACACGGATCGCTTTGCCGCGGCAGTTTCGCAGCGCGATATCGCGAGCTGGGCCGATTGGTGGTACACAGCCGACTTTACTTTATTCCAGCCGCGCTGGTTCAAAGGCCCGCCGTTTCAAGAACAGGAAGATTTCAAGGCGCGCTCGCCCATCACCTACATCAACGACGTGAAGACGCCGATGATGTTTATCCTGGGCGAGACCGATTCGCGGACGCCGCCCGGCGCGGGTGGCGAGCAAATGTTTCGCGCGTTGAAGTTCCGCAAAATTCCGACGGTGATGGTGAAGTTCCCGAACGAAACGCATGAGCTGTCGCGCGCCGGCCAGCCGTGGCATCGGATCGAGCGGTTGCAACATCTCGTGGGTTGGTTCGACAAATGGCTGATGGGCGTGGCGAAGCCGGAATATGATGTGGCGCCTGCAAACGAAGCGCCGACAAAGCCCGTGACCAAACCGAAGCCACCGGGGAACTAACTAAGCATTGCTGAATCGCTGGCGTGTCATCCCGTGTTCTTTCCCGCGGCTCGCGTCTCGGCTTGCCGAACTTTTGCGGGGATGCACAATACCCCCGATGCGACTCCGCACCCAAAACTATCAGGACATCGAACGCATCATTGAGTTCGACTTCGTCCGCGCGACTGAGGCGGCGGCTCTTAATTCGCTCCAGTGGCTCGGCCGCGGCGAGAAAGAAAAAGCCGACGCAGCGGCGTGCGACGCGCTTCGCGGGATGTTCGATCTCATGAACATCTGCGGCGAGGTCGTCATCGGCGAAGGAATCAAGGATGACGCGCCCGGGATTTTCAAGGGCGAACAACTCGGCACCTGGCTCCCCGGTTCGCCGCCGTTCGACATCGCGCTCGATCCGATCGATGGCACGACGAACATCTCCAAAGGCGCGCCGAATTCGATCAGTTGCATTGCCGCGGCCAGTCCTGAACAGGGAGTGAAGGTCGCCCTTCGCGACATTCCCTCCTTCTATATGATGAAGCTCTCCTACGGCCCCCGCGTGATCCAGCACATGAAGAAGACCGGGATCGATACGATCAAAATCGAGAGTCCGGTCGAAGAAATTCTGCTGACGGTGGCGCAGGCGTTGAACAAGCGCGTCCAGGATGTGGTCGTGATGATGCTCGATCGGCCGCGGCATAAAGAGATCGTTGCCGATGTCCGCCGCGTCGGCGCGTCGCTGCGGATGATCAGCGATGGCGATATCGCGGCGGCGATGGCGCCCGCCATTCCCGACAGCGGGATCGATCTCTACCTCGGGATCGGCGGCTCGCCCGAGGCGGTCCTGGCGGCCGCGGGAATCAAATGCCTCGGCGGCGACATGCAATGCGTGATGTGGCCGCGAGACGACAAGGAGCGCGACAGCCTCATTGCCGAGGGCCACGAAGCCGATCTCGGCCGGGTTTTTTTTGCCGACGATCTCGCGAACGGGAAGAACATTATTTTTTGCGCCACGGGAATCAGCGACAGCGCGATGTTGCGCGGCGTGAAATCGCAGGGCGCGACCGCGACCACTTATTCCCTACTGATGCGCGCCAAGAGCCGGACGGTGCGCTTTATCCGCGCTTCGCACGATCTCCAGAACAAAACGATCCGGCTGCGGTCGGACAACCGCGAACACAAAATCTAAAGGGAGGTGGTCGCGACGATCCCGTGAGATTGCCTGAAACGACCTCGAACATCACCCTCGACATCCCTCATATCGTCTGGTCAAATCGCCAACAACTTCGCTTATGAGAGAAATATCGAAAACCGAGCTGTCGCCAGACAATGGCTGTATCATCGACACGAAATGGAAAGTCGGACCGTTGAGTTATCACTCGTGCGCGAGTGAGGTCGGCTCAGAGCACACCGTCCATGACGCCCCCATGCCGGAGATCGTGGTTTACGATCATGTCGGCTTCAAAGGCGCCTACGCGCGCACGAATCTGAGTTTCCATTTTCTCGGCGATTTCTGGAACGATCGGATCAGCTCGCTCATCATCGTGAGCGGTGTCTGGCGCTTTTACCGCGACGAGTATTACAAGGGTGACCATTGGGACCTCGGCCCCGGTTTCTACGAATGTTTTTTCAAGGACAAAGGTCCGGACGACGTGGTCAGTTCGTTCCAGGCAATCGAGCTGACTTGAGCTGCGGCTGTCTTCTGTAGCTGCCGCCCTGTGGGCGGCGTGATGCGGCGCGGTTTTCCTTCCAGCGCTTCGCATGACGAAGCGGCTACAGAGAGCCGCTCGGCAGATCCACGGCTTGCGCCAGTTCAAGAACGGTTTCCGCACAGCCCCAGGAGAGGGTGAACCCGGCGCCGCCGTGGCCGTAATTGTGAATGACCCTGCGTCCGTCGCCCATTTTTTCTGCGGCGACGCGCACGCCGCCTTTGCGGCCTGGCCGCAGACCAACGCGTTCCGCCAGAACAGTTGGTCTCGCAAAACCGAGGACGCGCTGACACTCCGCCACGATCCGCGCCGTCGCCGTTGAATCGGCCGCGCGGTTATCGCTTACGTCATTCGTTCCCCCAAGCACGCAATCCTGCGATCGCGGGATCGCGTACATCAATGGTGGATCATCGCACACGACCGCATAAGAAAAATCCAGCGGCGCGACGATCGCGACCTGGCCGCGGTGAGGTTCCATCGCGGGGTCGGGCACCAGCTCCTTCGCGCCGATTCCCGCACAGTTCACCACCAGATCGAAGCGCGCTTCCACCTCCTCGAGATTTTCCAAATGGATGCCGGCAATGAGGGACGCGCCCGCGTTTGCCGCACGCGTCTTCAGGTACTCGAGGTACTTCGTCGTCTCGATGAGTGGAACACGCATCGAAAATCCACTGACGAACGCCGCCGGGATTTCGTGTCCGGCCAGGAGACGGGGATCAAAACTTAGCGCCCACTTCGGCGGTGTGATCGGGCCAAGCCGAGAGAACGTGCGGAGCTCCACAACGGAAACGCCAGTGCGCGGATCTCGTGCGAGTTCAAGGAATCGCTGGTAAGCAATCAAGGCCCACGGCATCACGGCTTCGGCCGGCTCGACATCGTACGGATACCAAATCGCTGCGGCGGCCGCGGAATCTGTCCGGTCGCCAGTTTGCTCGGCCAAAATTGAAGTCGTGTAACCCTGTTCGGCAAAGACAATCGCGCAGGTCAATCCTGAGACGCCGGCGCCAACAACAGCCACGCGACCTTTCATTGCGCCAACCATAGCGTTCGATTTTCGTTTAAGCGCTCAACTTGTCATCCCGAGGCTGGCGCAGCGCGCCGAGGGACCTCGCACCTGCAAGTTGCGCTATCGCGAAACGCTACGCATCACCCGACGTATACGCCTGGCGCAGCGCGGGAGCGGAAGAGCGCTTGTGAGGTCCCTCGTCCCGCGACGGCGGGACTCGGGATGACACATTCATTCGCCGCCGGAATTCCGTCCTTGTTTTTCCCATTGACGCGCGCGTCACTGGCGCATGACCGACAAAACCGACGCGGACTACATCCTCGGCACGCACGATGACGAAGTCGCGCGACTGGGTTTGCAACATCGCGTCTGGCGTCCGGTCGTGACCGAATGCTGGCAGCGCGTCGGAATCACCCACGGCTGGCGGCTCCTCGATGTCGGCGCCGGCCCCGGTTACGCCACGGCTGACCTGGCGGAAATCGTCGGACCCACCGGCTCGGTCCTGGGAATCGAGCGTTCGGTGCGCTTCCTGGAAGCGGCGCGGGAAAGATGCCGCCGGCGCGGTCTGACCAACGTGGAATTTCGCGAAGCGGACTTGATGGAAGTCTCGTTAGGCCCACTCGGTCTGGACGCGTGCTGGTGCCGCTGGGTCGCCACCTTTGTCTCTTCGCCGGCAAAACTGATCGACAACATCGCGGGCGCGCTGCGACCCGGCGGGCTCGCCATCTTTCACGAATACAGCGACTACGGAACTTTTTGCTTCATGCCCAGGCGGCCGGCGCTAGAGAGGTTTCAGCAGGAAGTGGACGCAAGCTGGCGGGCGAGCGGCGGCGACCCGAACGTGGCGCGCGCCCTGCCGGGTCTGTTGCGCGAGGCCGGAATGCGCGTCCTCGAGATCCATCCGCGCATCCGCACCATCGCGCCACGGGAATACGCCTGGCAATGGCCGGCCAGTTTCATCGAGATTAACGTCGTGCGTTTGCAGGAGCTGGGCCGGCTGACAGAGGAAGAGGGCGCGGAGGTGTTGCGCGAATTCCGAGCAGCGGACGCCGATCCGCAGTCGTGGTTCACCACGCCGCTTTTTCTCGAAATCATCGCGCGCCGCGAATAGACCGGAGCGGTGGTTCCACTGGCGAGCGGGTTGAGCTTGCCAATCGTGCGCATGACCAGGAGTCTCGTGCCCGATGAATAAACGACAGATCACCTACAGCGTTCTGGTGGCGATCGTACTCACGTTCCTGAGCATTTTCTTTTTTGATCAACCGATCGCCGCTTTCGTGCAGCGGGCCGGCGGACGTCAATCGGTAATCCTCCAGCAAGGCACGCACTGGCTGGAAGTGGCTTCGGGTTTCCCGATCGCGCGATACTTCCTCACTTATGTCTTGTTGGGCGCGGGCGCGATTTTGTTCGCGTGGAGATCCACCCGGTCCGCTGCGTGGATCCTGTTGTTCGTTGGGTCGGCGCAACTAGTCACACGCCTCAGCGCCGGGACGTTGAAAGGAGTCTTCAACCGGCTGCGGCCGTTTGAAGTCATCCAGGCAGGCAACTGGGAATGGAAATTTTTCGGCGACCACGGCAGTTCCTTTCCCTCAGGCCATGGCGCGCATTTCTGGGGGCTCTTTTTCCCGCTCGCGTTCGTCTTCCCGCGCTACCGCATTCCGCTCCTTATCCTGCCGCTCTTTATCTCGGTCGCCCGCGTTGGGGTGAACGATCATTGGTGCAGCGATGTCATTGCTTCAAGTGCGATCGCTGCTCTCATCACGCTCCTTTTCATCTGGCTCTTTCGAATGAAGCCAGCGCAGCGCAGCGCAGTTTCAGAAAGGTGAAAACAAATGACTAAAGCTCTCCGCCTTACCGGCATCGCATTTGCCGTTGTCTTATCCAGCTTCAGCGTAGCCGCTAAGAAACCAAAGCCTGCTGCTGTTGCTGCTGATTACTTCCCGTTACGCGTCGGCGACTCATGGACGTATCGCAACTCCAGCGGCGACGGCCAATACAGCCTGAAAGTCCTCAATGAGGAAAAGCAGGCCGACGGTTCGAGCCGTTACGAGATGGAGCTTCTGGCGGGCGTGCAGGTCCACAAGTTCTTCTCGAAACCGGGCGGATGGGTCCTTCTCCATATCGAGCGCTATACCGAGCACGAAGGCTTGGAGGCAAAATACGAGCCACCGAAACAGTATCTTCAGAATCCGCTCGTCCCCGGATTCAAATGGGACTGGAAAGGCCAGGATCCTGCCCACAATGAGGTCACCGAGAGCAGCCAGGTGATCGGGTTTGAAAAGGTCTCCGTGCCGGCCGGCAAGTTTCGCGCAATGAAAGTCGTGAGCAAGGTCACCGGCGGCGCCGCCGTCATGACTAAGACCTATTGGTATGCCGACGGCGTCGGCCTGGTAAAGACCACGACGGAAGCCGGCGAAATCAAGTACGGCTCGGAGCTAATCGATTACAGCTTCAAGAAGAGCGCCAGAAAGTAGGCGACCCCTCGCTTTCGTTAGTACCGGTAGTGTTCCGACTTGTACGGACCTTCGACCGGCACGCCGAGATAATCGGCCTGCTTCTTGGTTAGAGTCGTGAGCTTCACGCCGATCTTTTGCAGATGGAGCCGCGCGACTTCTTCGTCGAGCGCCTTCGATAAGACATAGACGCCAATCTTGTAGGTGTCCTTGTTCTTCCAAAGGTCGAGTTGCGCGAGCACCTGGTTCGAGAAGGAGTTCGACATGACAAAGCTCGGATGGCCCGTGGCGCAACCGAGATTCACCAGCCGGCCTTCTGCCAGCATGAAGATTTCGTGGCCGTCGGGGAAAGTATATTTGTCCACCTGCGGCTTGATGTTGGTGTGCTTGATGTCTTTGCGTTCGCTCAGCGGGCCGACCTGAATCTCGTTATCGAAATGGCCGATGTTGCAAACGATCGCCTGGTCTTTCATTCGCTCCATGTGTTCGAGCGTGATGATGTCCACGTTGCCGGTGGTGCTCACATAAATGTCGCCGCGACCGAGTGTGTCCTCGATGGTCGTGACTTCGTAGCCTTCCATCGCGGCCTGGAGCGCGTTGATCGGATCGATCTCGGTGATGACCACGCGAGCGCCCTGACCGCGCAGTGATTGCGCGCAACCTTTGCCGACATCGCCGTAACCGCAGATGACCGCGACCTTGCCGGCGATCATGACGTCGAGCGCGCGGTTCAGCCCGTCGACGAGTGAATGGCGGCAGCCGTAAAGATTGTCGAACTTCGATTTCGTGACGGAGTCGTTCACGTTGATCGCCGGGACGAGCAGCTGATTTTGCTGCTGCATCTTATAGAGACGATGCACGCCGGTCGTCGTTTCTTCCGAAACGCCGCGCCATTCCTTCACCATCTCGTGCCAGCGATACGGGTTCTCGCGCTGCACTTCGAGGAGCAGGTCCTTGATGACCTGCTCTTCCTTGCTCTCCGCTGGCGTCTTCGCCCATTCGCCGCCTTCTTCGAGCTCGTAACCTTTGTGAATGAAGAGGGTCACGTCGCCGCCGTCATCGACGACGAGCTGCGGACCTTTGCCATCCGGGAACGAGATCGCCTGGTTGGTGCACCACCAATATTCCTCGAGGCTCTCGCCCTTCCACGCGAAGACCGGCACGCCGGTTTTCGCGATCGCAGCCGCCGCGTGATCTTGAGTCGAAAAAATATTGCAGCTCGCCCAACGGACCTGAGCGCCGAGCGCCACCAGTGTCTCGATGAGTACCGCCGTCTGGATCGTCATGTGCAACGAACCAGTCACGCGCACGCCCGCAAGCGGTTTGCCCGGCGCGTACTTCTCGCGGATCGCCATCAATCCCGGCATTTCCTTTTCCGCGATCGAGATTTCCTTGCGGCCCCAATCAGCCAGGCTGATGTCGGCGACTTTGTAATCGTTGGCTTTGGTTTGGGTCTTGGTCTCTGTGCTCATATTCTTGATTGCTACTTGGCTGCTTTTTTCAGGGCCGCGGCTTTATCGGTTTTCTCCCAGGTAATGTCGGGATCGTCTTTGCCGAAGTGGCCGTAGTTGGTTGTCTTGCTGTAAATGGGTCGGAGCAGGTCGAGCTGCTGGATGATCTCGGCCGGCTTAAAGGAAAAGACGCGATTGACCGCGTGCTCGATCGATTCTTCAGCCACGGTATTCGTGCCGAAGGTGTTGATGTTCATG
This sequence comes from Verrucomicrobiota bacterium, assembly GCA_041167565.1. Taxonomy (GTDB): domain Bacteria; phylum Verrucomicrobiota; class Verrucomicrobiia; order Chthoniobacterales; family UBA10450; genus AV80. The sequence continues at coordinate 12,480 of JBEEHU010000100.1, forward strand.
CTGACCGGATCAGGGTAGCCGATCGCGTAAGCGAATTGGATTTCGCAGCGTGTCGCCAGGCCCGCGGCTACGACGTTCTTCGCGACCCAGCGTCCCATGTACGCGGCGCTGCGATCGACTTTGCTCGGGTCCTTGCCGGAAAACGCCCCGCCGCCATGCCGGCCCCAGCCGCCGTAGCTATCGACGATGATCTTGCGGCCGGTCAAACCGGTGTCGCCCTGCGGACCGCCCACAACGAATCGGCCGGTCGGATTGATCAAAAATTGGGTGGTCCCATTGACCATGGATTTCGGAAGCACCTTGCGGATAATTTTTTCGATGCAGAATTTTTCGATCTCCTTGTGGGCGATTTTCTCGGTGTGCTGAGTGGAGATGACCACGTTGGAAATGCCGACCGGTTTTCCGTTTTCGTAAATCACCGAGACCTGCGACTTCGCGTCCGGCCGCAGCCATTCCGCTTTGCCGCTCTTGCGGATGCGGGTCAGCTCACGTCCGAGCCGATGGGCAAACATGATCGGCGCCGGCATTAATTCCGGTGTGTCGTCGCAGGCGAAACCGAACATCAAACCCTGATCACCGGCACCCTGCTCCGAGGTCTTCTTTCCCTTGGCCTTTTTCGCATCGACGCCCTGCGAAATGTCGGGCGATTGGCAGGTGATGATGTTCTGCACGAAGAGGCGATCGGCGTGGAAGACATCGTCGTCGTTCACATAGCCAATTTCGCGCACGGCATCGCGCACGATCTCGACGTAATCGAGCTTCGCTTTCGTCGTAATCTCGCCGCCGACGACTACGACATTGCTCTTGGCGTAGGTTTCGCAGGCGACCCGGCTCTTTTTATCCTGCGTGAGGCAGGCGTCGAGGACGGCGTCGGAAATGGTGTCGCAGACTTTATCCGGATGGCCTTCGCCCACGGATTCGGAAGCAAAAATAAAGCGTCGGAGCATGGAATACAGTTAGGAGCTAAAGATTCGAAGTGGCGAGCAGGAGCAGATTGATCAGCCAACATATTGACCAATCATGATACGTCGATATATCGTGGGGCTACCAAATGGCGTCAACCATTAATTTTCTCCGCCTTTTGGCCGATCCCACCCGGCTCCGGCTCCTTTTGCTCCTGGAAGAAGATGAACTTTCGGTGGCGGAGCTACAGAAAATTCTGGGGATGGGGCAATCGCGCATCTCAAGCCATCTCGCGCAATTGAAACGCGCCGGCGTCGTGGAAGATCGGCGGGCGGGGAAGAATGTTTATTATGGGCTCACCGCGAAAGAAGAGCGAAATCCCGCGCGCGCCAGGGTGAGCGAGCTGATCCGCGTGCTCGCGCGCGAAATGCCGGAGACGGCGCGCGACCGCACCGCCCTGCAACTTGCGCTCCGCAAACGCCGCGACAAAGCGCGCGAATATTTCGATGAGCTGGCCGGGAAATTCGGGCGCAGCTACGTGCCGGGCCGTTCCTGGCAAGCCCTCGCCCACACGATGATTGCGCTGCTGCCGGCACTGACCGTGGCCGATCTCGGCGCGGGCGAAGGCACGCTCGCGCAGCTCCTGGCCAAGACCGCGCGCAAAGTCATCGCGATCGACAACGCGCCGAAGATGGTCGAGTTCGGAGCGCAACTCGCGAAGCGCCACGGCTTCGCCAACCTGGAATATCGCCTCGGCGATATTGAAGATCCCCCGATCGCGAAGGCCAGCATCGACCTGGCGATCCTGAGCCAGGCGCTGCATCACGCGATTCATCCCGAGCGCGCCATCGCGAGCGCCTATCAGATGCTGCGCAAGGGCGGACGGATTGTGATCCTCGATTTATTGAGCCACCGCTTCGAACGCGCCCGCGAACTCTACGCCGATCATTGGCTCGGCTTCAGCGAAGTGCAGCTCCATCAATTTCTCGAAACCGCCGGTTTCAAGAACATCGAGGTGACCGTGGTTTCGCGGGAAAAACAAAGCCCGCATTTTCAGACGGTTTTTGCCACCGGCGTGAAGTAAGCCGGCGACCCACCGGTTGAGCCGGACTGCGGCGGCGGCGTTGATTTCACTCGTCAGCGCAAAGAGCCGCTGGTAGGACTCCATTTCGCCGGTCGCGGAAAAATGCCGTGAATCTTAAAAAATTTTTCGCCGAGTTGCAGCGGCGGAATGTCTATAAAGTCGCCGTCGCTTATGGCGTCGTGAGCTGGTTGCTCATTCAGATTGCGACCCAGATTTTTCCGGTCTTCGAGATTCCAAACTGGGGAACTCGCCTGGTCATTCTCGCGCTGACGCTCGGTTTTCCGGTCGCGCTCATTCTGGCGTGGGCCTACGAACTGAGTCCAGAAGGCATCAGGCCGACCAGCGAGCCCGTTCCCGGAAAATCGATCGCGATCTCGCGGAAGCTCGACTTCGCGATCATCGGCGTCTTGCTCACCGTGATCGCGTTCATGGCCTGGCAGCATTGGCGGCCGGCAAAGACAGATGCGGCCAAAGAGCTGCCGGCCAAGAGCATCGCCATCCTGCCGTTCGTCGACCTGAGTCAGTCGAAGGACCAGGAATACTTAAGTGACGGCGTTACCGAGCAAATCATCGATTCCCTGGCGCATCTCCACGGTCTGTTCGTGGTCGCACGAACGACGGCGTTCTCGTTTAAGAACAAACCGGGCGACATTCGCGAGATCGGGCGCCAACTTCAAGTAACCCATGTCCTGGAGGGCAGCGTCCGGCGCGGAAATGGAAAGGTGCGCGTGGCTGCGCAATTGATCAATGTGGCCACCGGGTTCCATCTTTGGTCGGAGACCTACGATTCGACCGAGCAGGATTTGCTTTTTCTGCAACTGGACGTCGCGAAGAAAGTAGCCAGCGCCCTTCAAATCGAGCTGCACCTGGCGGAGACAACCCAGTTAGCGAAGGCTCTCACGCACGATCCCGAGGCCTACGACCTGTATTTGCGCGGACGCTATCTCCTGAACAAGCGCACGGTCGATTCGATCCGAAAGGCGCTGACCGTTTTCAAGGAGGCGGTGGCGAAAGACGAGCGGTTCGCGCTCGGCCGGGTGGGCGTGGCGGATTCGTACATCCTTTTAGCGAAGATAGGAGCGGTGGCCGGGCAGGAGGCAACCGCGGTGGCCTGGCCGGAGGTCACAACAGCGTTAACCATCGATCCGCAACTTGCTGAGGGCTACGTTTCGCGCGCGATCTTGCTCACGGACTTCGACTGGAACTGGGCCAAGGCGGAAGCCGATTTTAAGAAGGCGCTGGCGCTGAGTCCGAATAACGCTGCCGCGCATCACTGGTATGCGCGCCATCTCGAACAACTCGGCCGCGAGAAAGAGGCTCTGGGCGAGATCGCGTCCGCCTTACAAAACGACCCACTCTCCCCGACAATTCGAGTAGCGAAAGGGAAGATTTTCTTTGATGCCCACCGGTATCGCGAAGCGGTTGACTCTTGCAAAACAGCGCTGGACCTGGAACCGAGCTTCGCTTCGGCCTACCAGGTTCTGGCGCAGGCTTACGCTCATCGGGGCGAACAGACGAAGGCGATCGAAGCCGCGACAAAGTACGTTGAGCTTTCGCAAGGCAGCGGCTGGGCGCTGCTGGAGCTGGCCTATGTTCATGCCGTCGCCGGGAACCGCGCCGAGTGCGACCGCATCGTGAATGAAGTCACGGCCCGTTCCGGAGAATTTTCGCCTTACGACATGGCCGCAATCCGCTCGGCCTGGCACGATCCGGACGGGGCCATGCCTTGGTTGAAGAAAGCCATCGCAGCGCACTCCGTGGATGTCATTTTGATTAGAGTCGACCCGCGACTTGATAACGTGCGTTCTGACTCGCGCTTCAAGGAACTCCTGACCCGAGTAGCGCCACGGCAGTGATCTTACCCCGACGTTAAAGCTTGCTATCCACGAAGCATCCTCATCCAATAGCCAACCAAAGGATCCGTTATGCCCGCAAAAAAAACACGCCGCTCCACCGCAAAACTTTTCAGAAAACCGAGTCCGCCCGGCAGAGTCTCCAAGTTTCCGTGTCCAAACCCCGATGCTCCGATGACGCTGAAGGAGATCGTAGATCGAATGCAATTCGACTCCGACTTTGCGCAGTTCATCAGCCGTTTGTTGTGCGCTTCTTATACCGACGATAAAGCGAAGGCCTGCCTTGCTTCGTACTATAAGCCGACGACTGATGAGCTCACTGGCCTTTGTATTCCAAAGCAGTACCACAAACTGATGATGACCTGCACTGTTCCGGACCAGGATCTATTGATTGCAGTTCCGGCCCGGTACTTCTCGCAGCCCGGCACCTAACGAAAGCTTACTAACTAAATGGGCCGGCCCTGGCTGCGTCTTCTGGCCCAAATGCAAAAGCTGCCCTTTACCGACGGCGCCTGGCGTTATTCCCGCCGGCCTCGATCGGACGAGCCCACCCAAGGCTGGAAGATTCATGTTTCGGCGACGGTTCTTTCCGCGGCTGAAGTCTTGTCGCGGGTTCGTCCGATTCTGCGGAAGCATGACGCTTTTTTTAAAATTCCGGCGCGTCCTGATTTGCTGGCATCATTGAATGCCGGTCTGCCGGATTTCGCCCAAGTCGGAAAATTCCTGACCGTTTATCCGCGCTCCACCGCGGAGGCAACCACCCTCGCGCGCGAACTTCACCTTGCGACCCGCGGATTGCCTGGGCCGCGAATTCCTTTCGACGCGCGTTACCGCGCGAACAGCCTCGTTCATTACCGTTATGGCGCGTTTCGGGGCTCGCCCAGAAATCGGCTCGGAAGCGTTCGCGACCCGGCGGGAAAGTTAAGACCCGACAAGCGCGGGCCCGGATTAGCCGTCCCGGACTGGCTTGAAAATCCTTTCCAGAAAATTCAACCGAAATCGTCAGCGCCTACGGGTCCAATCGGCATTGAGCTGCTCGCCTACAAAGTAAAAATGCAGCGCGGCAAAGGCGGCGTTTATGAAGCATTGGATTTGTCGGTTTCTCCGCCGCGCCGGGTGATTCTGAAAGAAGGCCGTCGCCACGGCGAAACTGATTGGCACGGCCTCGACGGCTACGCCCGCGTGAAACATGAAGGTCGGGTCCTGCAAATCCTCCGTAAAGCGGGCCTGCCTGTTCCGCTCGTCTTTCGCGAATTCACGCAAAACGGAAATCGTTATCTGGTCCTGGAGCGCATCGCGGGCAGGCCGCTAATCGCCGCGACTCGCGAACAGCCCAAACATTTTTCCTGGCGCCGCGCGGAAAGAATCTTGCAACAGCTCGAACCGGTTCTCTCCAGAATCCATGCCGCCGGCTGGGTCTGGCGCGACTGCAAGCCGCCGCACATCTTTATTCATCGCGGACAGGTTCGCCTCATCGATTTCGAAGAAGCCAGCCGGATCCGCGGCCAAAACCGGTTGCTGTGGCGCTCGAAGAATTATTGCCGGCCGAACAACCAACAGTCTCGCAACAATGTTCGCGACGACGATTACGCGCTGGGTGTAATTGCCTTTCAATTCGGGACGGGGAAGTTCCCGCCGGAAAAGTCTCGTCAACGCAAGGCGATCTATCGATCGACGCGCTGTCCGGTTAGGCTCCGAGAGCGGATCGAGGCGCTGCTGAATTCGAAGTCTGGGCCACGTCGTGTAAAGTGAGTTCCTCTTAACTTCGCAGCGCTTGGGAAATTCATTCAAATCATCGCGGCTCTACGGATTCTTTTGCGAGCTGCGCCGGCGAAAAGTCTATCGCGTCGCGGCGACATCGATACTGCTCTCGCTCTGTTGGATCGATCGTTGCAGACGCCGGCCGGCGTCACCATTCACGAGCTCCGGCTTGATCCAATTTGGGATCCGCTGCGGAATGACGCGCGGTTTCAGCAAATGCTCGCAAAGTTTGGCGGCAAGAAGTAGCTCGGCGAAGCGTTCGGGAACGTGCAACAATTGAGCGAAGATGAGCGGCTTTTTTGAAGAAATTAAACGGCGGAAAGTTTATCGCGCGGCCGTCGCTTACATCGTCGTGGCGGGCGGCGTGATCCAGCTTGCCTCGGCGGTGTTCCCGGCGTGGGAATTGCCGACCTGGGCCTTGCGGCTCGTCATCATAATGCTGCTCGTCGGATTTCCGATTTCGCTGATCCTCGCCTGGGCGCTGGAAGTGACACCGGAAGGAATTCGAACAACCCCCGCCCCGGCCTCCTCTCCGCGGTTCAGGCGAAATGTGGTCGCGCTGGTGGCGGTGGGAGTCATCGTCTCAGCCGCCGCGGGGTTCTTTCTTCTGCCGCGGGCTTCAGCGCGGAAACTCGACAAGTCGATCGCGGTCCTGCCGTTCGAAAACTTTAGCGACGACAAGGAGAACGCGTTTTTTGCCGACGGAATCCAGGACGATATCCTCACCAACCTGGCGAAGATCGGCGACCTGAAGGTGATCTCGCGTACGTCGGTGATGTCCTATCGCGGCAAGGAAAAAAACGTGCGCGAAATCGGCAAGGCGCTCGGCGTCTCGACCATTCTGGAAGGCAGCGTGCGCAAAGACGGCACTCGGGTGCGAGTGAACGTGCAGCTGATCGACGCCGTGAACGACGAGCATATTTGGGCAGAGGATTACGATCGCGATCTGACCGACGTCTTCGCGATCCAGACCGATCTGGCGCAGAAGATCGCCCACGAACTCCGGGCGCACCTTTCACCAGCGGAGAAAATTATGATGACGCAGAAGCCGACGCAGAACGGGGAGGCCTACCTCGCTTTCGTCCAGGCGCACGACTTGCAAACGCACCGCGACGATTTGCCGAAGCTCAAACAGGCGGAGCAACTTTACGACCGCGCTTTGCAATTAGACTCGCGCTTCGCCCTGGCCGCGGCGGGAGCATCGCGGTTGCAGAGCTGGATTTACCACAGCTTTGAGCCAACGGAGCTGCACAAGAACAAAGCACGCGTCCTGGCCCTTCGCGCGCTGAAGGCGCAGCCGGCCATGCCGGAAGGTCATCTCGCGCTCGGCTTCTCCGTCTATTATGGCGAGCGCGATTACGAGCAGGCGCTGCGGGAATTCGCCGTCGCCGAACGCGGGTTGCCAAACGAGGCGGATGTTTATCTGGCGATCGGCGCGATCCAGCGGCGGCAGGGAAAGTGGGAAGAATCGAACGCGAACCTGGAGAAGGCCGCCAGCCTGAGCCCGAACGATACGTGGCCGCTGCAAAATCTAGCGCTCAATTACGCGATCCTCCGGAATTTCGGCAGCGCCAACAAGACGATCGATCGGGCGCTAAAGTTAGAACCGAGTTCGCTGAGTCTTTGGTCGATAAAAGCGAAGCTCGCGATCTCGGAAACAGGAAACTTCGAAATCGTGGAGCGCGGGATCAGGAATTTCCTGGCTCAACAAAAGCCGGACGCATCCGATCCCCGGATGGGCGGCGAGTTGGCGCAGGCACTTCTGCTGCAACGCAAATACGCAGAGGCGTTGCGCGAAGCGGAGAAGATCAGGGACGACGCGCCGGGGCACGAGCCCGAAGCCGTGCTATCGAAATATGAAGTGATCGGTCTCGCGAAAAAAATGCTCAAGGATGAGGCCGGATCGCGTGAGGCATTGCTGCGGGCGAAGGAATTGGCCGAAAAATATGTGAAAGAAGCGCCGGCAGAAGCCCTGCGGCATTCGAAACTCGCGGAGATCCACGCGTGGCTGGGAGAAAAAGATGCCGCGATCGCCGAAGCCAAGCGCGGCACCGAGTTTTTGCCCGAAAGCGTGGACGCTTTCGACGGTCCGACGGCGACGGAATCTCTCGCCGAAGTTTATGCCATCGTCGGCGAGCAGCAGCAGGCGATTGATCTGCTGGATGGTCTTCTCTCGCGGCCCAGCGCGGTGACGATCGCGATGCTCAAAACCATTCCGCTTTGGGATTGCATCCGTGATAATCCGCGGTTCACCGAGATGTTGAAAAAGCATGGTGGTTAAGCCGGCTCTCTACTTCGCCGTCGCGTTTTCCCTGGTCGCATCGGCGCGTGCAGATTGGACCCTTGCGGCGGCGGAAAAGGAGCGCGCCGGCGGCGGCCGCGTGGAGCATCGCCACATCCTGCTCACGGAGAGCGATGGCGACGAGGCCACGGTCGAGCTCGCGCTTTTCTCTACGAAATCGGCCACGTTGCGCGTGATCGACAATCCGACAGGCCAGCTCGATCTCTCCGCAGCGATGGCGCGCGAGCATTGCCTGGCCGGCGTCAATGGCGGTTACTTCGATCCCGCCGACAAGCCGGTGGGATTGCTGATCAGCGACGGGAAAACGATCGCGCCGTTGCGCAAAGCCCGATTACTCAGCGGCATCGCCGTTGTTTCGGAAGGACGCGTCCAATTGCTTCGGGTCGCGGAATATTCCTCGAAACAAAAAGCGGTGGCCGCGCTGCAATGCGGACCATTTCTGGTCGATCGCGCTCAGCCGGTCACCGGACTCGACGGTACCCGACGCGCGCGCCGCACCTTCATTGCGATTTGCGGATCGGATCGCGCCCTGCTCGGTTTTTGTTCCTCGGTAACCCTGGCGCAGCTGGCGAAAATTCTCGCCAACCCGGGCCTCGCGCCCGACCTGAAACTCCAGCGCGCGCTCAACCTCGACGGCGGATCGTCGAGCGCCTTCTGGTTTGCCGGAGATCGCGGCCCGTTCTCGATTCCCGAGCAAAAAACGGTGCGCGATTTTGTCGGCATAGTCCTGAAGTAGGCGCTCCTTGACGGGCAGCGTCCGACCACGCGAAGCTCACATTCCGATGCAAACGTTCGGCGGTTTTATTTCACGGGGCAGTCTGGTTTACGGCGAAGTGCGCGGCGATGCCGTCCACATCCTCGCGCAACCGTACTGGCTCGGCCTCCAGTTCAACGGTGAGATCATTCCGCTCGGCGAACTGGAAGTCCATCTTCCCGTCGCGCCAAGCAAGCTGATGGCCGTCGGCTTAAATTACGCCGACCATATCGCCGAGATGAAACGCACGCCGCTCGGCACTCCCTTGATCTGGTTCAAGGCGCCGACTTCGCTCCTCCCGCACGGCGGCGTTATCGAGATCGCGTTTCCGGAACATCAAACAGATTTCGAAGTGGAACTTGGCATTGTCATTGGCGCCAAAGCGAAAAATGTTCCAGTCGAGCGCGCGCTCGATCATGTTTTCGGTTACACGGTTGGCGAAGATATCAGCGACCGCGATCTGCAAAAATCCGAGAAACAATTCGCCCGTGCCAAATCGTTCGACACTTATACGCCAGTCGGTCCGTTCATTTATAGCGGCGTGGAGGTCGGCGATCTGCCGATTACCCTCCGGCAGAATGGCGAGGTGAAACAGGAGGCGCGCACGAGCCAGATGATTTATTCCGTCGCTGAGATTGTTTCCTTCGCCAGCCAGGCCATGACGCTTCTGCCGGGAGATCTTATTTTGACCGGCACGCCTTCCGGCGTGGGGCGGATTCAAGAGGGCGACGAGCTGGAAGCCCGGATCGGGGATTGGCCGCCGTTGCGTAATTCGGTCGTCCGGGCAGCGGGCGCCGAAAAATAAATCTTCCCACGCGCAATTTCCTGACCCTAAGCTACATCCCACAACGGCGGATGATGCGAAATAAATATGTGGTTCCGCCACGCTCCGAACCGTCCCAAAAGACAAATGTGAAAGTTTTGCTCGACTCGCACTGATCTGATTGAGGATAAATAACTGACATCCTCGATCGGAATTCGAGCCGGGAGAAACTCTCCAATCAACCTTATGAAAACACTGCTAATCGCCAGCCTCTGCTCCGTAACTCTCGCGCTGACTTCGTTCGGCCAACCACCTCCGCCACCGACGTCGCCAGTCAATCGTCCGCCCGGAGCGCCTCCCGTAACGAATCCTGCCGTCACCGCGCCGGTCGCCCCGGCGATGACTCCGGCAGCGCCGCCCGTCACCGGAACAAGTCCGGTCGCGCCTGCGGCCACTGCTCCTGGCATTTCGCCAATCCCCGGCACGACCCCAGCCACGACGGCCATGTCGCCGGCGACAACGACTGCGACTACGACTACGACTGGCGCTTCTCCATCTCCGAGTGGGTCGCCAACCCCCGCCCCGACTCCGGAAAGCGCGTTCGATAAGAATTTCTTCGTCGATAACTTCCGCAAAGGCGGCCCGATCATGTGGCCGATTCTCGTCGTCTCACTCACCGCTCTCGCGGTCGTGCTCGAGCGCATTTTCTGGTGGCTCGGTCGCTGGATGCGCCGCGATCCCAAGCGGATCGAGAAGGTCTTCACCGCCATCGAAGTGGGCGATGTGGCGGAAGCCTCCCGCCTTTCCCGCGACTCGCGCGATCCGGTTCTGCGGATGATGTGGAATGGATTGAACCATCAGCACGCGTCGCTCCAGGGCGCGCTCCAGGTCGCCGCCGGCATCGAGATCAAACGCGCCGGGCGTTTCCTCGTCGTCATGGACACGCTGGTCACGCTCGCCCCGCTGCTCGGTCTGTTAGGCACGATCACTGGCTTGATGAAATCGTTCAGCTTCCTCGGCAACGAAGAACTGGCGGTGCAGGCAGTCACCGGCGGTATCGCGGAAGCACTCATCGCCACGGCGTGCGGTCTCGGCATCGCGATTTTCGCGCTGGTTCCGTTTAACTTTTTCACATCTCGCGTGTCTAACTTAGAGTTCGAGTTGCAGACGGCTGCGACGAACCTCGAAGTTATGTTGGAAGCCCAAAACAAAGCGGGTCATAGCCAGGTGGAAATCTCGGGAGCGACCCCGAGCTCGGCGACCCGGTCGTCCATCTAGGAGTCCGCCATGAACGTCGCCTCACCCATCCCGCATAAGAAAGCGCGGATCGAGATCATTCCCTTGATCGACATCATGTTCTTTCTTCTCGCGAGTTTTATGATGGTGAGCTTGAGCCAGACGACCATGAAGGGCATGAAAGTGGCCCTGCCCACGGGCGCCTCCGGCAAGACGCAATCGAAAAAGGATTACGTCAGTCTGTCGGTCGATAAGGACGGGTACTATTACTTCGACAAAACGAGAATCGCGCTCGAGGAAATATCGCCCAAGCTCGTGCAACTTTGGCGGACCAATCCCGAGGCGAAGATTTTCATTCGCGGGGACCGGGAAGCCGTTCACGGTAATGTGACTCGCATGCTCGATCAGATCCGTTCCTCGGGTTTCACCAAGATATCGTTCGAAATCAAGAGCCAGGCTTCGTCGGGTGTGCCCGGAGTTGCTAAATAGAGCAATATGCCTGGACCACTTCTCTACCGCCCGCCGCCAAGATGGCAGGTCTGGACCGCGTTTAGCGGCGCTGTCGCGATTCACCTGGCGGCTGTCGCGATCGCTGCGATCAAGCCGACCGAAAAGATTGTCGACCTGAGCGACATTCCCGAAGCCACGGTCGAGATGTCGATCGAACAACAGCCCGAGCCGCCGCAGCCCACGCCACCGCCGGAGGAAGAGCCGCCGCCACCGCCTCCGCCGGAAGCCATTCCCGAGGAGAAGCCGGAGTTTGTGGAAGAAAAGCCCACCCCGCCGCCTAAACGGACTCCGAGCAACCAACCAGTCGCGCCCATTGCAAAACCGAAACCGGTGGGACCGGTCGGCCCGATGTCGATGTCTTCGGCCAAGGCCGTGGCCATTAGCGCACCACGCCCGGAATATCCTTATGAAGCGCGCCGGTCGAAAGTCACAGGCAGCGGTGTTTGCGTGATGAGCGTCGATACCGGCAGCGGCGCGGTGACCAGCGCCGACATGGCCCAAAGCACCGGCAGCCCCATTCTGGATAATGCAGCGGTGAGCGCGTTCCGGCGCTGGCGTTTCAAACCCGGCACCGTCTCAAAAGTCCGCACCCCCATTACCTTCACGATGAGCGGAGCGCAGTACTAAGGGGAACACGAACCATGAGAATGCGATCGCCCATCCCGCACAAAAAAGCGCGCATCGAGATCATTCCGTTGATCGATATCATGTTCTTTCTCCTGGCCAGTTTCATGATGGTCAGCTTGAGCCAGACCCACATGAAGGGCATTGCCGTAAATCTTCCAAGTAATGTTCCGCAGCCGCCGCAAGATCCGAACAAGAAGGATTATGTTTCAATTCGAGTGACGGAAGGCGGCCTGGTCTATTTCGATAACGTGCCTGTTCTGAGCGACGATATTCAAGGCAGGCTCTACAAGCTTCACGAAGCCAATAAGGATGTGAAGGTTTCGCTCAGCGCCGAAACCCTCGCTACTCACGGCGACGTTATCAGTCTGCTGGATAAAATCCGCTTGGCCGAAATCACGAAGATCGGTTACCAGATCAAGGCAGCATCTGTCACCGGAGCTCCGGGGTCAGTGCCGCCGCCTGGCGCCGTTCCGCCGCCGCCGCCGAAACCGTAGCGAGATACCGAGGATTACGTTTCGGCGATCAACGCCGTACGCAGCGCCTCGATAGCACGAGCCCGGTGGCTCATCCTATTTTTCTCGGCGGCCGAGAGCTCGCCGAATGTCCGATCGAATCCCTGCGGTTGGAAAACTGGATCGTAGCCAAATCCGGTAGCGCCGCGCGGGGCCGGAACGATGATTCCCTCGACTGCCCCCTCAAAAACTCCGAGCACCTCGCCGCGACGCGCAAGCGCGAGGACACACCGGAAACGGGCCGCAGGCGAAGTGGCGTTAGAACTCGCAAGCGCAGCGAGAAGTTTCGCGATGTTCTCCGCATCGGTCCCGCTTTCACCCGCATAGCGCGCGGAGAAAACTCCAGGCGCGCCATTTAACGCATCCACTTCCAAGCCAGAATCGTCCGCTAAGACCAGTCCCGGGAAATGCTTCGAGGTCGCCACCGCTTTCAGGACCGCGTTCTGTTCGAAGGTCGATCCGGTTTCCTCGATTACGGGCAGGTCCAACGCCTCCGACAAATCGCGGACATCAAACTGATCACCGAGAATCTCGACGAATTCCCGCGTCTTGTGAGGATTGCGGGTCGCGAGAAGTAGTCGTTTCACAATGTAAATGAATCTGGAAACCAGGAATCCAGGAAAATTTTAGTTTCCTTTCATGGGTTCCTGGTTTCCAGATTGATATTCCGATGAGTAGCGAGCGCCGCAAACCTTATCCATTCGATCGCCTCGAGCCGAAGTGGCAGACGATCTGGGACGAGACGCGCGCCTTTCATGCGCCGAATCCGGGCGAAGAGAAATTCGATCCGGCGCAGCCGAAGTTCTACGTCCTCGACATGTTCCCGTACCCGAGCGGCGCCGGTTTGCACGTCGGGCATCCCGAGGGCTACACCGCCACCGACATCATCGCGCGCTACAAACGTTTACTCGGTTTCAACGTCCTCCACCCGATGGGTTGGGACGCCTTCGGATTGCCCGCCGAGCAATATGCGATCAAGACCGGCCAGCATCCCGTGGTCACGACCCGCGAGAACGTCGCGAAATTCAAAACGCAACTGAAGCGGATCGGGTTTTCCTACGATTGGGAACGCGAGATCAACACGACCGATCCCGGCTACTACAAATGGACGCAGTGGATCTTCCTCCAGATTTACAATTCCTGGTTTAACCCGGAGACGAAACGAGCGGAACCGATCTCGACCTACCGCGGTGACGATCCAGACGAAGTGCGGCTCGCTTACGTAGCGCAAGTCCGGGTCAATTGGTGCCCGGAACTCGGTACCGTGCTCGCCAATGAAGAAGTCATCGATGGCAAAAGCGAAGTCGGCGGATTCCCCGTGGTGCGGCGTCCGATGCGGCAATGGATGCTGCGCATCACTGCCTTTGCCGATCGGCTGCTCGACGAACTCGAAGGCCTCGATTGGCCGGATTCCATCAAAGCTTTGCAACGCAATTGGATCGGCCGCAGTGAAGGCGCGGCAATTGAATTTCCTGTAGCGGCGGTCTATGACCGCCGAAACGAGGACACCACAAACGATTCGGAGGTCAGAGACCGCCGCTACAGCATCCGCGTCTTTACCACCCGGCCCGATACGCTCTACGGCGCGACTTACATGGTGCTCGCTCCTGAAAATCCGATCGTCGATCAGATCACAACGGAGAACCAACTTGAAGCGGTTGCGAACTATCGGACACAGGTCGCGTCCAAATCCGATCTCGAGCGGACAGATTTGGCCAAAGAAAAAACCGGCGTGTTCACGGGCGCGTTCGCCATCAATCCTGTAAACGACGAGCGAATCCCGATCTGGATCGCCGATTACGTCCTCATGGGTTATGGCACCGGCGCCATCATGGGTGTGCCGGCGCATGATGCGCGCGATCTCGAATTCGCGCGCAAATTCGATCTGCCCATTCGGCTGGTGGTGCAGGCGCCGGCCGATCAGGAATCACTTGGCTTCGTCGGGCTTGGCGTCGCGATCAATTCCCTCCTGCTCGACGGTTTGCCTTCGCCCGAAGCGAAACAAAAAATCACGGACTGGCTGGAAGAGCACGGAGTCGGCGCGCGCTCGATCAATTACAAGCTGCGCGACTGGCTATTTTCGCGGCAACGCTACTGGGGCGAACCGTTCCCGGTCATCTGGCGCGACGGCAAACACGAGGCGCTTCCCGAATCGGAACTTCCGCTGGAACCGCCGGCGCTGGAAGACTTCAAGCCGACCGGCACCGGCGAACCGCCGCTGGCCAAGGCGAAAGATTGGATCCGGTATTCGGAACACGCCACCCGCGAAACAAACACGATGCCGCAATGGGCCGGCTCGTGTTGGTACTATCTGCGGTTTTGTGATCCCGAGAATGACAAGCGGTTTGTCGGCCAGGAACCGGAGCGTTACTGGATGGGCGGCGATCAGCCGGGCGGCGTTGATCTTTACATCGGTGGAGTGGAACACGCGGTTCTTCATCTCTTGTATGCGCGCTTTTGGCACAAGGTGCTCTTCGATCTTGGGCATGTCTCGAAACCGGAGCCGTTCCAGCGTCTCGTGAACCAGGGCATGATCCTCGGCGAAGACGGCCGGAAAATGTCGAAGCGCTGGGGCAACGTCATCGACCCGCTCGACGTGATCGAAATCTACGGCGCCGACGCGTTCCGCTGTTACGAGATGTTCATGGGACCGCTCGAGCAAATGAAGCCGTGGAGCATGAAAGGCGTCGAAGGCGTATCGCGGTTTCTAGCGCGCGTCTGGCGTTTGATCATGCGGGAAAACCAGGCGGGCGAATGGGTTCGCTCCGCCGCCGTTCAGGATGTCGAACCGACAAAAGCTCAGCAGAAAATCATCCACGCCACCGTGAAGAAAGTGACAGCCGACATCGAGTCGCTCTCCTTCAACACCGCCATTTCCCAGATGATGATTTTCGTCAACGCTTTCACCACCGCGGACAAAATTCCGGTCTCGGCGATGCGAGCTCTTCTGGTCTTGCTCAATCCGTTCGCGCCGCACATCACCTCGGAGCTTTGGGAGCGGCTTAACCTCGATGGCGCCATCACCGCGCAGCGCTGGCCAGAATATGACGAGCACTTCCTGGTCGAAGACGAGATCGAGATCGTCGTGCAGGTGAACGGAAAATTGCGCGACAAGATCACGGTCGCGCTCAATGCCACCGAGGCTGAGTTAGAAACCGCCGCGTTCGCGAATCAGAAAGTGCACAACGCCATGGCCGGTAAAGCTGTGCGCAAGGTGGTGGTCGTCCCCAAAAAGCTTGTCAATATTGTGACCGCCTAACTACACCTCTAATCATGCTTAAAGAGTTCAAGGAATTTGCGATCAAGGGAAACGCCGTGGACATGGCGGTCGGCGTCATCATCGGCGCGGCGTTCGGTTCCATCATCACCTCGCTGGTGAAAGACATCCTCATGCCGCCGATCAGCCTCTTGACGGGCGGACTCGATTTCTCGAATAAGTTTATCGTGCTGCGCGACGCGCCGGGCGGCGCCGTTTTCGCCACGGCTGCGGACGCCGCGAAAGCCGGCGCCATCACCTGGAACTACGGAAATTTCATCACCCTAATCGTGAATTTCCTCATCGTGGCGTTTTGCATTTTTTTGCTGGTACGCGCGATCAATAACTTGAAGCGACCGAAGCCAGGCTCTGTCGCGCCGGTCTTGAAAGAGTGTCCGTTTTGCTCGATGACGATTCCGATCAAAGCCACGCGTTGCCCGCATTGCACCTCCGAGATGACCGGAAACGCCCGCGTTTAGGTGGATCGGCCGCTCCGCCGGGCGATGCTAATTAGGCGGCGAAGCTGCATTATTCTTCCCATCGAGCGACGGAGCGCTCGATCCACCTAAGCTTGCTTCGTTTTCCGGCAATCGCAGCACGCGCTCCGGCGTGCAAAGCCAGACCCGGCTTGGCTCGTCGTGCGTCCACTTCATTCCGCCGGCCCACGGAGAAAATGCCGGCATAATCCAGCAGCTCGATTGCTGAACAAACGCCGGACATTTCAGTCGCAACCCCGCCCCGTCCGTCACCACTCCCGCCGGATGATGATGCCCGATGATTTGAATCCGGTCCGCTGCCAACGCCGCGCAATGACCGTGATGAAAATGGAAGTCGTCACTGTCCCAGGAGTCCACCATTTCCACTTTGCCTCGCAACCGCCGGTCGTGATTTCCTGCAACGACGATTGGCTCGCACAACACAGCAATCGTTTCCAGCAGCTCGGCCGCTTCCTTCGCGGCGGCTTGATCGTGGACGAGATCGCCAAGAATAATCAGACGGGCCGGCTGGTATTCGTGGACTAATTGCAGCAACCGCTCCGAGATCGACGCCATTCCCCACATCGGCACCAGACGACCGGCGGCGCGCTGACTTAATTCATAGCCGAAATGCAGATCGGCCACCGCCAGCCAGTTTTCTCGTTGATGGAAAAGCGCGAGCCGGCCATCGAGCAAAATTTCGTCGGCGACGAGCGCCTGGTTCGCACGCAGTGCAGTCATGGAAACGGAAATGGCCCGCCAAGTTATGGCTTGCGCCACTGCGCTTCAATCGGTATTGACCCGTTTTTGTCCGGAATGAAAACAATTCAGAAGTGGATGGCGCTGGCCGCTCTCGCCTGCGCCGTGGCGAGTTGTGAAGCGCCGCAATCGGCCCAGGGCCCGCAGATGCGTCCGGCCACGATTACCGGCGCGCGGCGGATCGCGAACGTTCGCACCACCGCCTACACCCACACCGAAAAAGGCGGCCGGCGCAATGCCATCGGCGTGCGCCTGTCCGGCGCCAGCGTCATGAGCGCAGCCGCGGATTGGTCACGGTTTCCGCTCGGCACGCGATTCCAAATCGTGGGAACAACCGACCGCTACGTCATCGACGACTACGGCGGCGCGTTGATCGGCACCAACACGATCGACCTTTACAAAACCAGTCGCGCCGCGATGCGGCAATGGGGCGTGCGCCACGTCGATATCGATGTCCTTGAGTGGGGCTCGAAAACGCAGAGTCTCAAAGTCCTCGAACCCCGGAAACGAAATCGCCTTATCCGGCGAATGATCGCGGGCCTTCAGAAAACGTAAGCTGCCGCTCGCGCGGTTTGTTTTGACACGGCGCGCCGGAGCGCGAGAACTTGCGCGATGCGAATTCTGGTTGTCGGCGGCGCCGGTTACATCGGGAGCGTGTGCGCCGAATTGCTCCTCGATGAGGGACACACGGTCGCGATCTTCGACAATCTCTCGGAAGGACATCGCCGCGCCGTCGATTCACGCGCTGAATTTTTCGAAGGCGATCTGGCAAACCGCGAACAAATCCGATCGGCCCTGAGTGCCTTCCAACCGGAATCCGTCATGCACTTTGCGGCCAGCGCTTTGGTGGCGGAATCGATGGCGAATCCATCGAAGTATTTTCGCAACAACATCGGCAACGGCTTGAACCTGCTCGACGCCATGGTGGAGACCGGAGTTAAGCGGATCGTCTTTTCGTCCACCTGCGCGACCTTCGGCCCGCCCGAACGAATTCCGATTGACGAGAGCTTGCCGCAGCGACCCATCAATCCGTACGGAGAATCAAAACTCGCATTCGAAAAAATCTTGCGCTGGTTCGATGAGATCCATGGATTGCGCTTCGTCGCCCTGCGCTATTTCAACGCCGCCGGCGCTTCCAAAAATTTTGGGGAGCAACATCGCCAGGAAACTCATCTGATCCCGAATGTTCTGAAGGTCGCGCTCGGCCAACTGCCGCATGTGGAAATTTACGGGACCGACTACGAAACGCCCGACGGCACCTGCATCCGCGATTACATTCACATTCTCGATCTGGCGCGCGCCCATCTCCTCGCCTTGGAGGCGCCGCGAAGTGAATTCTACAATCTCGGCACCGGCGGCGGGACGAGCGTGCGGGAAGTAATTGAGTCGTGCCGAAAGATTACCGGGCACAAGACTCCGGTCATCGAAAAGCCGCGGCGCGCCGGCGATCCGCCGCGCCTGGTGGCGGCATCGGAAAAAATCCAACGCGAGCTCACGTGGCGTCCGCAATTCCAGAACATCGATACCATCATCGAGAGCGCCTGGAAGTGGCACCAAAAATTCCCGCACGGCTACGGGGATTGACTAAAAGAAAAACACCCGCGGAAACACGTTCCGCGGGTGCTTTGAATCTTTTTCTAAGCTACTGACGGGCCGTTAGGGCTTGGTCGTAGTCGTTGTGGTGGTCGTCTTTTCGTAGTACGACACCGGCTTCTGCAGCGTGATCTTGCGAACGATCATGCGATCGCCTTCTTTCACGTAGGTGTACTTCACCGGCATGTCTGCGCGGAGAAGTTTCCAGTCGACCGTGGCGCCTTCGGAATCAACCAGGACGGTTTCCTTCGGGCTGTAGTAATACTTCACCGGCTCCGTACTCGTTTCGGTGCGGAAGGTGACGTAATCGGTCCCCGGTGTGTAAGCCGTGATCGTCCCCGACCCGTCGATGGTGCTCGTCGACGTGGTGGTCGATGAGCTGCTGGTTACGGCCGGATTAGTGGTGGTGGTCGTAGTCGCTGAAGTTTGCGCGAAAGCGGTGGTGAGCGCGATTGCGCTGACGGCCCCCGCTGCCAATAATGTGATCAATCTGTTTTCTTTCATATTTGTCCTTTGCTTTGGTTAAACGGATGCTCTCCGTCGTGCATTCATCCGACTGCCCGAAGCTGGAGTTTATTCAACCGCACCCTAATTTCGTAACCCGTCCCCGCTTCGGTCGCTCCTCACTATGACTTCAATGCAACCCCTGCCTGGATTTCGCGATTTTCTGCCGAATGAATGCGCGCGCCGGAATTATATCTTCGCGAAATGGCGGGAAGTGGCGCGCCGCTATGGCTTCGTGGAATGGGACGGGCCGATCCTGGAGCCGACCGAGCTTTACACAAAAAAAAGCGGGCCCGAAATTGTCGCGCAGCTTTTTAATTTTACCGACAAAGGCGAGCGCGAGGTGGCAATGCGGCCCGAGCTTACCCCGACGCTGGCGCGCGTAGTGGCGGCCCACGACCGTGAATTCAAGAAACCGCTCAAGTGGTTTTCGATCCCGCAATGTTTTCGTTACGAGAAACAGCAGCGCGGCCGTCTCCGCGAACACTTCCAGTTCAATGCGGACATCATCGGCGAGGCATCGCTGGATGCCGATGTCGAATCGATCGCGCTCTGCGTCGATCTTTTGCGCGCGTTTGGTTTTAGCGCGAGCGACTTTGTCGTCCGCGTGAGCGACCGCGAATTCTGGATCGATTTCCTGCGCGGCCAGAGGGTGCCGGAAGAAAAATGGCAGGAAGTTTTGCAGATCATCGATAAGAGCGAGCGCGAGCCACGGGAAAAGACTGCGGCCAAACTTGGCCCGCTCGCAGAACTCGCCTTCAAGATTCTCGATGGCGAAGGCGGCAGCGCGAAACTGGATCAGCTCGTCTCGGCCCTGAAAGTTCGTGGTCTGGCCGACTTCGTCGAGATCGATCTCGGGATCGTTCGCGGACTTGCCTACTACTCCGGCGTAGTTTTCGAAGCATTCGATCGCGGAGGCAAGCTACGCGCTCTCGCCGGTGGCGGCCGTTATGACAACCTGATCCAGCAGCTTAGCGATGGCGCCGTGTCGCTGCCCGCGATCGGTTTCGCGATGGGCGATGTTGTCCTTGGCGAATTAATCGGTGAGACCCCCGCAGCCAAAGAGAAAATGGAAACCGCGATCGCGGCGCAACGCGATCTCGATATCTACATCGTGATCGCCAAGGAGGAGCGCCGTGGTGCTGCGCTCGCTCAAGTCCAAGTCCTGCGCGATGCCGGTTATCGCGTCGATTACCCTCTCACGGCAGCCAAGGTCGGCAAACAATTCCAATCTGCCGAACAACTCGGCGCGCGCTTCGCCATTCTCTTCGGCGACGAATGGCCGCAAGTAGCCTTAAAAAATCTCGCGACCGGCAAACAGGAGCTGATTGAATGCGATTCGCTGCTGACGCGCCTGGAATCATTCTTGCGCTAGGATCCAGCCTCTGGGGAGCGCACGGTTGGAGCGTGCTGGTTTCGGTATTCTGCCGAAACAATTTCAAAGTTCGCGACGACAGAATGTCGTCGCCAGCACGCTGCAAGCGTGCGCTCCCCAGATAACCAAACCTGCTTGCGGGATTCTACGCATCGCTCAGAGTGACGTGACATGTATCGGACTCACAACTGCAACGAATTGCGCAAAAGCGACATCGGCCAGACGGCCATGCTCGCCGGTTGGGTTCACGTTCGGCGGGATCACGGTGGCGTTATCTTTATCGATCTGCGCGACCGGGAAGGTCTGACCCAGGTGGTTTTCCGGCCCGAAGAAAACGCTGAGGTCGCCTCGCAAGCGCATCACTTGCGCAATGAAGACGTCATTCAGGTCGAAGGCAAAGTCGCGCCTCGGGTTCCCGGAACCGAAAATCCGAAATTGCCGACGGGTGACATCGAGATCCTTCCCGACAAATTGCGCATCTTGAATCGCGCGGATGTTCTTCCGTTCCAGATCGACGCCGAAGTCAGCAACGAAGATCTCCGCTTGAGCTATCGCTATTTCGATCTGCGCCGGCCGCGGATGATGCGCAATCTGCGGTTGCGGCACAAGGCCATGAAAGCGACGCGGGATTATCTCGATGCGCAGGGGTTCATCGAGGTCGAAACGCCCATTCTTTCCAAGAGCACGCCCGAGGGTGCGCGCGATTTCCTCGTCCCGAGCAGTCTCGCGCCGGGAAAATTCTATGCTCTGCCGCAGGCGCCCCAGCAATACAAGCAACTGCTCATGGTAGCCGGCCTGGAAAAATATTTTCAGATCGCGAAATGTTTTCGCGACGAAGCTTTGCGCGCCGACCGGCAACCCGAATTCAGCCAGATCGACATCGAAGCCTCCTTCGTCGAACCGAACGATATCTTCGCGCTGACCGAAGGAATGCTCGCGGCTGTTTTTAAAGCGACGCGCAACGTTGATGTCAAGATGCCCTTCGATCGGATGACGTATCGCGAAGCAGTCGGCCGTTATGGGAGCGATAAACCCGATCGCCGCTTCGGAATGGAATTGGTCGATCTGGGCGAAGATTTTCGCGAGAGCAGCTTCAAGGTTTTCCGCGGCGCGCTCGATGCCGGCGGTGTGGTTAAGGCGATCAATGCGAAAGGATTTGCCGCGCTGACTATCGGTCAAAGCGACGAGCTCACGGAGATTGCCAAAAATTTTGGCGCGAAAGGGCTCGCTTTCATCAAGGTCGAAGGCGGCGAATGGAAATCTCCGATTGCGAAATTTTTCAGCGCCGAGGAACGGGCAGCGCTGCAATCAAAGCTGGCGGTCGAAGAAGGCGATTTGCTTTTATTCGCGGCCGACAAATGGGCGATCGCCTGCGAAGTGCTGGGCCGGATTCGCTTGCGCGTCGCTGAATATCAAAAACTGGTTCAGGACAAGGAACAGCTCGATTTCCTTTGGGTCACCGACTTCCCGCTGCTGGAGTGGAGCGCCGAAGAGAACAAATGGAACGCGGTCCATCATCCCTTCACCCGGCCAAAGGCGGAGGATGTGCCGTTGCTGGAGGCAAAGAAATTCGACGAGATCCGCGCGGAGGCCTACGACGTGGTCTTGAACGGGGTCGAGATCGGCGGCGGGAGTCTGCGAATTCACGAACCGGCGTTGCAGGAAAAGATGTTCGCTGCGCTGGGCATCGGTCCGGAAGAGCAGCAAACAATGTTTGGGCATTTGCTCAGCGCCTTCAAACTGGGCGCGCCGCCGCACGGCGGCATTGCCCTCGGGGTCGATCGGCTGGTGATGCTGATCTGCGGCGAGCAAACCATCCGCGATGTGATGGCGTTCCCGAAAAACAATCGCGGGATGGATTTGATGTCGCAATCGCCGAGCGATGTGGATCAACGCCAGTTACGCGAGCTCGGGATCAAACTGGCGTCGGAAAAAAAGAGCGATTAGAGTTGCGGCATGTTCGTCGAAGGCGCCTTGCATCCCGAGCAGATCAAAGTCCTGCGTCAAATGTCGCTGGAACGTCGCGCAGAACTTGGCCTCGGCTTCATTCGTTCTATGCGGCGGTTCAAGACCATCGCCCTACGGAGCCAGCATCCTGATTGGAGCGAAGCCCAAGTGGCCGACGCGTTGCGCCAGTTCACGCTGCATGGCCGATCTTGATCCCGCGACAGTTTTCGCCCCATGCTTTAATGCTCTCGGGGCGCCATGGGCCGCCACCGGTGCGATCGCGTCGATCATCTACGGCGAGATTCGAACCACTAGCGACATCGATATTATCATCCTCCTGGATTCGGCGGCGATTATCGCTCTGGAACGGGTCTTTCCGGAGGATGAATTCTACTGTCCGCCGCGCGGCGTCGTGGAAATTGAACGCGCGCGGGATCGGCGCGGCCATTTTAATATCATTCACTTCGAGAGCGGTTATAAGGCCGATGTTTACCTTAGCGCAGATGATCCACTGCACGGCTGGGCGTTGCGCAATCGCCGATCCGTCGACATCGGTGAGGCGCAACTGTGGTTGGCCCCGCCGGAATATGTGATTATTCACAAACTGGAATTCTTTCGCGAAGGGGGAAGCGAAAAACATTTGCGCGACATTCGAGGAATGCTGGAGACCACGCCTATCGATCGCGATTTTCTGGAAAAAGAGATTGCGCTGCGCGGGTTGCAGGATGCATGGAGCGCGGCAGTGAAAGATTAAACCAGGCTGTGCGAGGCTCCGCGCGGTTACACCCCATCCGGCACCGTATGCGGACGGCTCCGGAAAAGAATTGCCACGCAAAATGTGACGATGGTCCCAAAGAAGATCCACCAGGGGAATTCCATTTCCGGCAACCAGGCGGGTTGAGTGTACAATTTGGTGCCGAGGATTCCCGCGATCTTGTTCGGCAACCCGCTCAGAATCGCTACGACCGCGAAGCCGCTGATCATCGCCAGAATGTTGCCGCGATCGTTCCCGCGCGTCCTCGTTAGCATGCCGGCGAAAAATACGCCGAGCAGCGAGCCATAGGTGTAGCCGAAAATGCTGAGCACGATCGGGATGATCCGGACGTTGGGATGCACGATGACGAGATAGGCCGTCGTCGAGGCGACGATGATCATCAGAACAGAAAACCAGACGGTGGCCCAGCGCACGGCCCGCAAGCTTTGCGCGTCGGTCGCTGCCGGGTTGATGTAAGGCTCATACCAATCGCGCGTGAAACTGGTGGCGAGCGCATTCAGGGCGGTGCTGAGCGATCCCATGGCGGTGGCAAAAATTCCGGCCAGAAGCAATCCGCGCAGGCCGACTGGCATTTGATAGAGAATGTAATGGCAGAAGATTTCGTTCGGGCTCTTGGGCAGGGTCGGGTCGGGATGGGCTTGATAGTAAACCCAGAGCAGCAACCCGATGCTGACGAAAGTGAACGCGAGCGGGATGTCGGCGAGCCCCGAGAGAATAAGAGAGCGCCGGCTCCGGCGGATATCCTTCGCGGTCAACATTCGCTGCACCATGTCCTGATCGGTGCCGTGGGTGCCCATGGTGATGAACACCGCGCCGATCAAGCCGGCGAAGATCGTGTACTCGGTCTCGAACATGCCCTTCCATTTGTCCCAGCCACTCCTGGCGGGATCGAGACCGGTGGCGATGAGATCGGAAATATGGAAATCGCCGCGGCGTTGCACGATTTCATCCCAGCCACCGGGGATGGAGAAGTAGAGCAAACCGAGAGCGATCAGCGCGCTCCCGATCATGATCGAGGCTTGAATCACATCGGTCCAGATGACCGCTTTGATCCCGCCGAACGTCGTGTAAATCGTGGTCAGGATGACGATGGCGATCGTCGCGCCGAGATAAATCCAGAGCGTCTGGGTTTCGTTCGGCCGAGCGCCGCTGATCATTTCATAGGCCAAGGCGAGCGCGATGGCCGCGACATATAACCGCGTCCCGGATGCGAGCAGGCGCGTGATCATGAAAACCGCGGAGGCCGCGTTTTTGCTCGCCACTCCGAAACGCGCGGTCAGATATTCGTAGATCGAAAAAACTTTGTAGTCGTAATACGGCTTGATGAAAACGTAGCTGACGATGATGCGCCCGATGATCGTGCCGAACGCGAGCTGCAGGTAGGTGTAATCGCGATGGGTGAAGCCTTCGCCAGGTGTTCCGAAAAAGGTCCCGGCGCTGGTTTCGGCGGCGACGAGGGAAGCCAGCACCGCCCACCAGGGAATGCGCCGGCCGCCGAGCGCGAAGTCTTCGAGATTATCTTCCTTCCGGCCCATCCGCAGGCCGATGAAAATGATTACGACAAAGTAGAGCAGGAGAACGCCGGTATCGATGGCGAGGCGCGTGTCCATGTCGTCTTAGGTGACAGAAATTAGCAAAACGCGCAAAGCGCTTTTTGCGAAAGCAAAGTCCCGCCGGTCGCTTCCAGTTGAACGTTGGACGTTAAACGTTGGACGTTGGACGTTTCCGGATGCGTCTCGAGGAACTTCCAGCCCCCGATTTTGATCTCGCGCGCACCCTGGACTCCGGTCAGGTGTTCCATTGGGAAATGTGTGGCGCGGGATTTGTGGGGACGATTGATGAGAAGGCTGTCTACATCGAGCAGCGGAACGACACGCTCTCCTTCCGGGGGGTTAACAAGAAAACTCTCGCGAGATATTTCGCGCTTGATCACCCGCTCGCCGAAATCTGCCGCGCCTTTCCGAGCGACCCGGCGATGTCTGCCGCGCGTGAATTTTGCCAGGGTCTGCGCATTATCCGCCAGCCGCGCTGGGAATGTCTTGCCACTTTCATTACCTCGTCGATGAAGCAGGTGGCGCACATCCGCCAGATGTCACGGGCGCTGCGGCAACGATATGGAAAGCCGCTCCGAATATCGGATTGCGCGGTCCACGCCTTCCCGTCCGCGGACCAAATCGCCCAACTGACCGAGGAAAATCTGCGGGCCTGCGCGCTCGGTTATCGGGCGAAGAATCTACTGGCGACGGCGCGCCTGGTCAGCAGCGGCGCGGCGAACCTCGACGAATGGAGCCGGCTTTCCGACGAATCATTGCAAGCGCGCCTGTGCGAGCTGCCTGGCGTGGGTGCGAAGGTTGCTAATTGTGTGATGCTCTTTGCCTACGAGCGGCTGCGCGCCTTCCCGATCGATGTCTGGATCGAGCGCGTCCTGAAGCAAAAATATTTTCCGCGGAGACGCAGGGTGAGCGCGGCGGAGCTTCGCGCCTTTTGCGAAACTTACTTCGGCGAACATGGCGGCTATGCGCAGCAATATCTCTTTCACCACGCGCGCAAAGGCGGCGGCGCAACCAAATGAGAATCCGGCGCCCGGTTGTTAGGCCTCGCGATCTGCGATATGATTTGGCCGCGACGAAAATCGTCGGTGTCGAAACAGCTTCGGACGACGCGGTCGTGAAGACTGAATGATGGAACAAACAAAAGAGCGGCGAAAACTGGCGCTGGCGATTCTGATTTCGCTCTTTCTCCATCTGGCGATCGGATATTCGCTCGCCGCTTTCGGGGGCGTCTTCAAGCCCACGCCTCCGCCGGACGATACGCCTTCCGAATTGACGATCGTGGATCTCTCCGCGCCGCCGCCACCGCTCGTGCCGAAGAATCCAGCTTATATGCAAACCGATCCCTCGAAGGAATCGGCGGAGAAACCGAAGGAGCAAACGTTTGAGTCGAACGCCAACTCGCTCGCTGCCAGTAAGCAGCCCGCGACGGGCGATCTTCCGCTGCCGAGCCAGGACGGGAAGGATCGTCCGTTCACGCAGCTCGACACGCACGATTTTTCACTTCAGACGCAGGGATCGCAGCCACAGCCCCCCGCGCAGAAACCGGTCCCCGAATCGAAGCCGCCGACTTCGCCGCAACCAAAAACCTCCGAGCCACCCAAGACGACACCGACGGTTGCGCCCACCGTGACACCGGAGCCGGAGCAATTCGCAATGCTCACCGCCACGCCGCCGCCGCCGATCAAAGCGCCGGACGAAACCGAGCCTTCACCGCCGCCCGATGTCGCAGCATCTGCGGCGCCGCCCGCTCCGCGGCCGAAGCCGGAGAACCCGGCTTCCGATTTTCGGGCGCAAACCCAGGAGACGCGGATCACCGGGCGAATCACTAATCGCGGCCCCTCTGCCGTGAACGCGATCGGAACGCCGCTGGGGCGCTATCAAAAAGCCGTGTCCGATGCGATCGGCTCGCGCTGGTATTATTATATGAATTCGAAAATGGATCTGGCCAGCATCGGCACGGCACACATTTATGCGGAGGTGGATGCGCAGGGGCATCTGCAAAATTTGCGGGTCGTCTCGAATAATGCGAACGAAGCTTTCGCTAACATCTGCTTGCAATCATTTCAGGACGCGCACATTCCTCCCATTCCGCCCGACCTGATCGCCACCTTGCCACAGGGCCGATTGCCTTTGGATTTTTCCTTCACCAACTACCAGAATTAACGATGTCCGAATTCGCGCGCCGCCCATGACGGAAACACTCCATACCATGGTGACCTTTTTCACCAAGGGCGGTCTCTTCATGTGGCCGCTGCTCCTCTGCTCCATCGTCACGGTCACCACCATCGTTTTGGCCGCGCTGACGTTGCGGGAAAAAAAGGTGTTGCCGCTGGTGATCGAGAGCGAAATCGAAAGGCTGGTGCCGGGCGGGAGCGCCGAGCGGTTGATGCGCATCGTGAACGAAGACAAATCATCGCTCGCCGGAGTCGTCCGCACGGCGCTGCAGCATTTGCGATGGCCGCGCGCGGAAAATATTGAGTCGGTCCAAACCCGCGCGCGCCGCGAAATGGTCCGGCTCGAGCGCGGCCTGATCGTGCTCGAGGTGGTGACGGGAATTGCGCCGTTGATCGGACTGATCGGCACCGTCTCCGGCCTCGTCCATGTTTTCTCCGGTCTCGGCCTGAGCAGCGGCGCTTCTGATACGAAGGCAGTGGCGCTCGGCATCTCCGAAGCGCTCAATTGCACCATCTTCGGCTTGTCGATCGCGGTGCCGGCGTTGATCGCGTTCAGTTATTTCTCAAAGAAAGTGGAGGTGATGTCGGTGGAAATGGAATCGCTCGTCTCCGACCTCATCGCGAAATGCTACTACGGCCGGGTCCCTCGCGAAGAGATGCCGCCCGCTTCGCGATCAACCATGCCGGCCCCGGCGCGCGCGCCGGTCGCGTGAAGCCGCCGCTCGTTGCCGTGAGATGAAGATCGCAGTCCGCAAGCGGCGCGCACCTTCCATCATTATCGTCTCGCTCGTCGATATCCTGACGATCCTACTCATCTTCTTCGTCGTCTCGACCACGTTCAAAAAGGATCAGCCGGAAGTGCAGATCAATCTGCCCGACTCGAAAACAGCGACGACGGCGGCATCCGAGCTGGAGCACGCCATCGTGAGCGTGAACGAAAGCGATGAGATCCGGCTCGATGGCAACGTCGTGAACGTCGAGGAGCTCGAAACGTCCGTGCGGAATTTGCCGGCGACGCGCAAGGCCGCGCTCGCGTTGCAAGCCGACAAGAAGGCGTCGTTCGGCACGATCATCAAAGTGATGGATGCGTTGAAACTGGCGGGCGTAAAGAATCTGCCGGCGTTCACCCACGGCGAGAAATGAAATTGCCGATCCGGAAATATGGCGATCCGATTCTGCGCGCGAAAGGCAAACGGATCGAGGAAGTGGATGAACGCATTCGTGCTCTCGCTGCGGACATGCTGGAAACAATGCACGCAGCGAATGGCGTGGGGCTCGCGGCCCAGCAGGTGGGACACGCCCTGCAGTTGACCGTGCTCGATGTCTCGCAAGTCGAAGACCGGCCGAGCACGATGGAATTGAATGGAACGCCGGTTGATCCCGCCACGGCGATGCCGCTTGTGCTTCTTAATCCGAAACTGAGCCTGAGCGGCGAGAAGGATTCGGGGAACGAGGGCTGCCTGAGTTTTCCGGATATCACCGCCGAGATCGACCGCGCCCTGTCGGTGGAAGTGGAGGCGCAAACGCTCGATGGAAAAACGATCCGGATCGACGCCTCGGGATTGCTCTCACGCGCCTTGCAGCATGAGGTCGATCACCTGAACGGCATTTTGTTTATCGATCGAATGAGCTCCGCTGCAAAAGCGAGTATGGCGAGCCGGCTGAAGCGGCTGCAAAAAGAAACGCAGAGGCAGGTGTAGCTGCCGCCGTCACTGGCGGCAGATCAGCTTCGATGTCTCGCCCCCTGCCGCCAGAGACGGCGGCAGCTACAATCAAATTGCCTTATACGTGACGGTGATACTCCGAAAGAGCATCTGATCGCGTTGCGCGGAAAAATAAAAGAGCTCCAGCATCGTTCCGCCGACAATCCATTGATAGCCGACCAGGGTCTGGATCACGTCCGAGTCGGTATCGCGCGAGCGTGACACGAGTTTTCCGGTGCCGAACTTCGCATCGAAGTATCGGCGGATTTCTCCCATCCGCTCGTTATAGCGCTCGATCGTCCACTCCGGATATTCGTACTGCAACTCGACTTCGACCAGAAAGCCTTCCTTGAAAGTGAAGAGCGTTCGCTTCAGCCCGGGCTGGACCAGGCCTTCGACCGTCCAGACATCGCGCTTCTCTTTTCGGTCGCGGCTGAGGATCTTCGCTTTGGCCCCGAGGAGCGCCTGCTCGATCTTCGTCATGGAATCGTTCCACTTAAAACCGAACGGCGGCGGAATGTCATCGACCGCCAAAGCGGAATTAGCTGAAAACAAAAACGCGAGCAACACCGGCAGAAGAAAGCGAGCCGCGGGCGGCGTTGTTTTGGTTTTGCGCAATGAATGGAACGGCATTTTCGAGCGTGCCTCGCGTGAAATCAGCGCGAATCCGAGAGGCAATGTTGCGCGAGCGAAAGGATCGGGTCAACTTCGCCGATGGACGCCGCTGGGTGCGTTGGGGCAAGCGCCAGCAGGATTTCTTCGTCAAGATTTTTTTGATTCGCGAACAAAAATAAAGTTCCGCTTTTTTCTTGTCGCATCTTGGCGGCGTTTCTAATCTCAAGCCGCTGGCAGGGAGCAACGAGGGCTGGTGTTAACAACATGTGAACAGTTTTCCAAGAATACGAAGAGCTAGAATGAGCATAACATCCGCCCGAGCGACCAAAGCCGTCGCCTCTCCTCTCCCTTTATGCGGGCCGAATTGTTTTCCCCAGAGAGCGCATCCGGTTTTTCCCTCGTGTTTTCCCATTTCCGCCCCAATCTCCCTGCAAACCACGCCTTCCCGTTTCACGACAGCGAAAGCGACTAAATTGAATTTCACCCGGCAACTCTCGCCCTCGCTCCTCTCGAAGCAGGTTGCTTAACGCTGTTAACAAGTCGGTATGGACGAGAAGAATTCCGAGCTATGGCAGAAACTGTCGGCAGCGCTAAAACCCCAGGTTAGTCCCGATACTTTCAAGCGCTGGTTTTCCGCCGTGAAGCTTCTTCACGCGACGGATGAGGCCCTCACTTTTCGCGTTCCGAACAACATCTATCAATTCTGGATCGAGAGTAATCATATGGCCGCGTTGCAGAACGCCATCGTCGTCGCTTTAGGCGCGCCGCGCGCAATTAAGTTTGCTTCGGCGTCGGACAGCTCAACAAAAACGGACGTGGAAGAAGTCGTGGAAATCTCGGCGAAGGAATTGGCTCGCGAAACTGCCCGGCAGGCGAAGGCATCGAGCACCGCGCTCGGACTCAATCCGCGCAACAATTTCGAATCGTTCGTGGTCGGCCCGAACAACGAGATCGCGCACGCCGCCAGCCTCGCCGTCGCCAAAACTCCGGCGCGCACCTACAACCCGCTGTTTATTTATGGCGGCGTCGGCCTCGGCAAGACGCACCTGATG
Source organism: Verrucomicrobiota bacterium (assembly GCA_041167565.1). Classification (GTDB taxonomy): domain Bacteria; phylum Verrucomicrobiota; class Verrucomicrobiia; order Chthoniobacterales; family UBA10450; genus AV80. The sequence goes on from JBEEHU010000100.1 coordinate 42,567, forward strand.
CAGGCGATCGGTCAGTACGTCGGCACGAACAAAAAGAACGCGAAGGTCATGTACCTTTCGAGCGAGGTGTTCATCAACGAATTCATCGACGCGATCCAGCACAACAACCTCGTCAAATTTCGAAAGCGCTATCGCCAGGCGGACCTGCTTCTCATTGACGACATCCAGTTTCTCGGTGGCAAGGAAAGATCGCAGGAAGAATTTTTCCACACCTTCAACACCCTTTTCGACGGACACAAACAAATCGTCCTCTCGAGCGATCGGCCGCCGTCCGAGATTGCGAATCTCGAGCACCGTCTCGTCTCGCGCTTCGAATGGGGGCTGACCGCGGAGCTGCAACCGCCCGACGTCGAGACCCGGATGGCGATTCTGCGAAAAAAGGCGGACACGCTTGGTATCAAATTGCGCGACGAAATTTTCGAATTTCTGGCGACCCGCATCCGCACGAATGTCCGCCGGCTGGAAGGCGCGCTGATGCGCGTGGCCTCATTCGCCTCGCTCAGCATGGGCAAGGAACTGACGAACGAGGTCGTCGAGCATCTGCTCAAAGACATTCTGCAGGAAGAGGCCCGGCACGCGGTCACGATCGAGCAGATTCAACGGCGCGTGGCGGAGCACTTCGACGTGCGCCTGGCGGACATGACGAGCAAGCGCCGCCCGGCCAACATCGCTTTCCCGCGCCAGATCGCGATGTACCTCGCGCGGGAATTAACCAAGGCGTCGCTGAACGAAATCGGCGACGCGTTCGGCGGGCGCGATCACGGCACCGTCCTGCACGCCTGTAAGCTGGTGAAGCGGCGGATGCAGGAGCAGGACAACATCCGCCAGACGATCTCCTTCATCGACAGCGCGCTGCAGCGTTGATGCATGGGGATTTCGGTCCGCGCCCAAAGCGAGATTGCGGTTGCCGAATAAAATCGTAAGCCTTACATCTTAGCTTTCCGCTCCGTCATGAAATTTAGCGCCACGAAAGAAAAGTTGCTCGAAGGTTTGCAACAGGTGCAGAACGTCGTCAGCACGCGGACAACGCTTCCGATTCTTTCCAACGTGCTTTTGCAAGCCAAAGGCAACGAAGTCCATCTGACCACGACCGATCTCGACGTCGGCGTGCGCGGAAGTTTTGAAGCGAACGTCGAGAAGGAGGGCGCAACCACTTTGCCCGCGCGCCGTCTGTTCACGATCATCCGCGAACTGCCTTCAAGTGAAGTGCAGGTCGAAGTGGATGGCAAAAATGCGGCCTCGATCCGGAGCGGCCAGAGTTTTTTCAAGATCCTCGGCTTGCCCGAAGAGGAGTTTCCTCCCCTTCCGAAATTCGACAGCGCGAAAGTCGTGACGATTCGGCAGAAGGATTTGCGCGACGGTTTGCGCAAAACCTCCTACGCGATTTCGACCGATGAGACGCGTTACGTTCTCAACGGTCTCCTGTTCAGCCTGAAGGAAAACAAGCTGACACTGGTGGCCACGGATGGACGGCGTCTCGCGATGGTCGATATCGAGCTCGAATTTCCGCGGAGCCACGAAGCGGACATCATCGTGCCGACCAAAGCGGTGACGGAATTGCAGCGGCTGCTGACGGATGACGGCGAAGTGAAAGTCAGTGTCGGCAGCGGCCAGATCGCATTCGATCTCAACAACACGCTCCTGGTATCAAAGCTGATCGAAGGAAATTACCCTAACTACAAACAGGTTATCCCCTCGGAGAC
>JBEEHU010000101.1:0-3896 GCA_041167565.1 Verrucomicrobiota bacterium
CGCATTTGCTGCATCGTTTTGCGCCGTGGAGCCTGCTGTTGATTTTGTTGCCGCTGATCGCGTCGAGAAAAATGGGTATTCGTGCCTCCCTCCGCGCGATGTCACCGGAAACATTCTGGCTTCTCGCGTGGAGCCTTGGGGGGTTGCTGGTCATGTCCTGCGTTCCCTCCAAACGGATCGATCGCATCTTTCCGATTGTGCCGCCGCTTTGCCTGCTTCTGGCCGCGGCGGTTGGCGAGTTTCGCAAACAGGAAAGACTCCGAGTCGTCATCGATCGTGTCTGTATCGCAGCGGTCATCCTTGCCTGCGTGATGACCGCTGGATATGCGGCGAACAGAATCGTCGTCGCGCGGAGCGAACACCGCGACGCCTTTGCCGTTTTCGGGCGCGCCGTCGTGAAAGAGGCGGCGGAACACAGGTGGCGTTACGCGGTTGTCGGCGGCGAAGATGAAGGAATGGCCTTGTATGTTCGCCGGACGGAATTTCTCGAACCGGATCAAGCGGCCTCGGAATGGAATGCCGGCAAGCTCGATGCGCTCGTGGTCCCCGAGGAAGAGTTGTCGGAATTACTGCCGCGCCTGCCGGGAGCGGTCCCGTCAAAGATCGGCCTCTCCGAACCGGCGGGCAGCGGACGGCGGCGTTATCTTTTTTTGGTCCGATCGTGAACTCAATGGAGGGACGAGCTCCTGCGATGCCCGGCGTCGTTGGAGCTCCGCCCTCCATCGGCCGAGGCGACCTCGGCGGGCTCCAAAAGGCTACTCGACTTTGGGCCGGCGATTCGTAGGCTCGCGTCCGAGCGAACCGACGAATGGATTTCCCGAAAGCAGAAATTGAAGCGCTCTGGTGTCCGTGGCGTGTCGAATATTTCGAACAGGAAAAACCGAATCCTGATTTTCTCTCCGACGCCGCCCGGGCCAGCAACGATGCCGCGCATCTCGTGCTGACGCGCCGGAAAAACGCCTTCCTGATGATGAACCGCTATCCCTACAGCATCGGCCATTTGATGGCGGTGCCGTACCGGAAGACGGCGGACGCCTCTTCGTTAGGCGAAAACGAAGTGCTCGAGCTTTGGAATCTCGCCGTTCACGGCCAGCGTTTGCTCCGTGAAACAATGAAAGCCCAGGGATTCAACATCGGGTTGAACCTCGGGCAATCCGCCGGCGCGGGCGTTCCCGATCATTTGCATCTGCACATCGTGCCGCGCTGGAATGGCGATACGAATTTCATGCCGGTGCTTTCGGGGACGAAAATGCTCTCGGAAGGGTTGCGCGGTCTCTACGATAAATTGATCGCGACCCAGGAACGCATCGCGGCCGGTGCGTCCCAACCATGAACGGCTGGATCGAGCCGCCGCCGCGGCAAAAAGGAATGGGTTGTTTCGGCAAGGGCTGTTTGCTTTTGGTGGTGTTTTTGGTCTTGCTGGTCGCCGCGTTCTTCGTTGGCGCCTACGTCGGCACCTCCACAAAACCGCGAGAACTTCCGGTGGTGGCAGCGTCGGAAGCCGAACAACAGGAAGTGGTGACGCGTTGGGAGCAATTCAAAGAGCTGAGCCGGATGCCTTTGACGGAAAGCGTTCCGACGGATGGGGCAACCCCGGCCCCTCAGACGAACCGAATCGAACTCTCCGCCGACGACATTAACCAACTGATCGCCGCGAATCGGAAGGTGCGGGGAAAAGCTTCGGTTTCGATCGAGAACAACATCGCCCATGTGCAGGTGAGTCTTCCGCTCGATAAAGTTGGTTTTCGCGGCCGCTATCTCAACGGAGAATTCACCATTCCTTCGCCGCCCGATGGAAACCCGCGCAATCTTCAGGTCACGCAGATGTCGTTAGGCGGAATGCCGGAGACGGTTTTAAAGACGCTTCTGGGGAGCCGATCGGTCGGCAGTTACGTGGATGAGTTCGTCACGCAATACAACGTGACCAGACTCACCATCGAGAACAACAAGGCGATCATCGAAGCGACCGCCCCGCGCTGAGCAGACCGTAGGACAGGCAAGATGCCTGTGCCACGGTCACTGCATGATCTCGCGCACGAAGACGTTCAACTGGCCGTCGCTCTGCTTGCGCACTTCCGTGATTTCGTAAGGCCGCGCTTCATCGCGGGTGACGGTCGAACCGCGTGTCGGCGGCGTGTAACCGGCGGGGAATTCAACAATGACGCGCATGTTCTGCCCGCCGCCGGCGAGTTTCAAAACTGCGTCGGTCAAATTGGTTTTCGGCCGCAGGACCGCGCGATTCGGCTCCGTGAAATTCACCACGAATTGTCCCTTCAAGTAAACGCGCTCGCCCGCTAATCCGCGGTCCGCCAGATCGCGCAGATCCGAAGTGGTGATGAGGCGGCCGGCCGGCATTTTGCCTGGAGGAAATGTTTTCCAGTTCCCGCCGCCGGCCGTGGAGGCAAGTGAGTTATCGGGCGTAAACGCGGGCGATGGCGTCGCGGCGGTTGCGGGTGGAGTCGGCGAAATGGAGGCAACCATCGGAGGCGTCGCCGTCACCAGCGCCGGAGTTGAAACGACGGGAGATTTTGCCGGAGGCGCCGGCGTCGCCACCGCCGTCGGCTTAGGCAGCGGCGTCGGATTCTGCGCGACGATCGTGGGCGACCGCGAACTGGTGGGAGAAGGCGTCGGCGTTGTTTTTTGGTTCTTCTTGTTTCCCTTCGTCGTTTTCGCTGCGGGCGATGGCGCTGGCGGCGGCGGCGGTGTCACCACGGCGACCTTCGGCGCTTCAATCGGCGCCGCGGGCTCAACGCGAATCAATTCATTCGCCGCCGGCGGCGGCGGGGTCGGCGCCAGTCCGGCGGCGGCTTCGGGTGACTTCGGTGCGACGCGATCGCGGTAACTGGCGTATTGCGTCTCCGCAGACTTTCGAGTCGCTTCCTTAAAGAGCGGCCAGCCTGCGGCGAGATTCAAATCGAGCGGCGGCTCGAGCGTGAAGGTTCCCGGGCCGCGCGTCACCGTGTAACTTCCGTAAAGCAACGGCATCGTCGTAATCAGCATACGTCCATCGGACAAACGTTCGGCGTGGATGACGGCCGAGAGATCGTGGGTTCGCTCGAGCTTGATCTCCAAACCCATCACAAGAGTTTGTTTCATGAGCGGCAGCGCCTGCGGATCGGCAGGATAGACATGCTCCAGGAGCAGTTCGCCATGATCGACGGCGCTCGTTAGCGCGACCATGCCGGAAGTGAAAACGTCGTTCGGCGTGAGCTCGCGGGCTTCCATGATATTGAAGCGGCCGATCACGTACGGAACGAGGCCGCGGACCTGCTGAAAATTGCGAATGTAATTGCGAGTCAGCTCGGCGTTCGTCTTCGTCAGCTCGGTGGGACTGAGCGCGATGAATTTATCGTAGAGCTGCTTCGAGGTCAGGAATTCTCCCGCCGGCGCTGCGGTCAATTCGAATCGTTTGCTCGGCTCAATTTTGCGGAGCTTCTTGAGAATCTTGTAGCTCTCCGGCCGCTCCGGTTGCCAGAAGATGTAGAAACTGCCGAGCCAGGCCGCGAACGCGAAACCGGTCAGGAGAAGAATGGCAACCGACCAGCCGAAGAGATTGCCTTTGCGCCGCGGGCGGCCGTACGAATCCTCGTAGCGATAACGATCCATCTACACGCGCCTGCTTCGCGAACGATTCGTTTTCAAGCAGGGCGTGCTGCTTCGAAAGACGTTCCGCAGCCGCAAGTCCGGGCAGCATTTGGATTCTCGATGTAAAACCCGGCGCCGGTCAGGCCGTCCCGATAATCGAGGATCGAACCGCGCAAGTAATCGGCGCTCTCGTTATCGACGAAAAACTCGACGCCATCTTTCGCGACAATTGCATCTCCCGGCTTTTGGCCATCGAGCGACATTTCGTATTGGAGGCCGGAGCAGCCGCCTTTCGCGATCCCCACGCGAAG
>JBEEHU010000102.1:0-25285 GCA_041167565.1 Verrucomicrobiota bacterium
GGCAGAAAGCTCTGAAAACTCTTCGGGTCGGAATCCGGGGTGGTTGGATGGAGTGGCACAACCGGCGAAGATAGCGGCTGCAACGAGCAACGTGATCTTTCGAGCGTGGCGTAGCATCTAACGAGAAAAAGATCAGCGACGGCTGGCGGGAAAGCGCGTCGCTGCGGGTTGAGGGGTGGAATTTCATGAAAAGTGAGGGACCGCGACTGCCAGACGTTCGCTGCATCGCCTGGTTAGATGTTAGTGGACTGGACCCGCCGTGAATAACGCCACGCACAAAAAGGAGAATAGCAAGGTCATCCATATGAGTGCAATCCGGACTAAATGCGGTTCAACGCGAACGTAGATCGCACACCAGAGACAGAGCAGCGCCGTAGCGAGGAGTCCCCCGATAAGAGCAGATCCTTCGAGCCACGGAGGGACGCTGCGAGTGAAAGAACGGATGACCGTAATGATCGGGCCGAGCACCGCGAGCATAAGAACGACCGCGAATATGCATCGCCGTGGCCACGGGTCGCTATCGGGCGGGAACATCTAACGAGAATTAGACGTATATTCGCTGCATCGCCTGGTTAGGCGTTTCGGTGTGCATACAGAATAAATGTAGCAATAATTCCGAAGACCGATAGCCCACAGCAGATCGGGGCAACAAAGCGATGACTCATGCCAGACTCCTGCTCCTGTGCGGCCCAGTACTCGCGCCAAGAGTTAATGCCATTCGGAAGCGTGGCAACGGCTACAACGAAGAGACCCGGTGTGACAAGCCAGCCAAAGCCGTAAGGAATAAGCCACCAGCTATTGGGAAATTTCAGAGCGATGCCGACAAAAACCGCTGTCCACCCCCCAATAATCATGCTGAAAATAGAAAACAGGTCTATGCGAGATAAACGCTTCGTATCTCGTGCCGTCGTGAGCTGTGTCCTGCGCGCGGGGAAAAGGCGCGCAGCGAAGCGCAAGAGTAGCGGTGTGAGGATCATCGCGCCGCTCGTAGCGATTGCTATCCGCCAGATACTCGCATCCATACGCCTAACGAGAATAAGATCAGCGACGCCTACCGGAAGCGAGCGTTGATCGGAGGTGGGATGGTTTGGTCATGAAAACTTTGGAGCGAACGACGGGTAGGCGTTCGCTGCATCGCATGGTTAGATCTGCGGGATTGCGCTCGGGACACGGGTGGAACGGCGATAACAAAGGCCAACGACTAACAGGACGAGACCGACTCCGAACGCGACTACGGCAAACCGCGTGAAATACACATACAAGGGAAAATGAGGAAAGAATTGGGCGAGCCACTCCGTACGGCCTACGGTGTGCATACGGGTCATGCCCATCATAAGGTATGGTGCCTCCGGCTCTGGAGCGAAGTAGTGCAACCAAATGGTCATCCAACCGATGCTGATGGGAAGCCAAGGGAGCAGCACGAAACCAGTTTTTATCAGTTTGCTGCGTGTGACGGTCATCACAGATCTAACGAGAACAAGATCAGCGACGCCTACCGAGAGGGAGCGCCGATTGAAGTAGAAGGTTTTTGATCAAGGAAAGCGTGAATCCGCGGCGGGTAGGCGTTCGCTGCATCGCTTGGTTAGATGGTGGACGTGGCTTCACGCGGAGGATGGAACAAATAGGCTGGGAGGAATCTGGGCCTTCGCCGCAAGGAAAACAATGATTCAGAATCGGGAGAAATATGCGACTCCAAAATGAGCGCTGCACTCTCTGAGGGCTTCAGGGAACGTGTCGTGCTCGGTGGGGGGATCTCGCCGTCGGCTGTTTCCCCCGGAACGCGCGCAACCATCTAACGAGAATTAGACGAATATTCGTCTTTAAAGGCGAACATTTTTACATCTATCACGACTTCCGGGTTCGGATTTGAGCAGAGCAAGCTGTGATCAAGAGGACTTCGAGCCCCGCTTTGGCCGGCCCTGGCTCGGCTTTCATGACTCTGCCATCATGGTGCGAGTCGCACAGGAAGGCTCTTCAACACCTGATCCATGGCCTCGCCGTTGTGAACGACGTTGTCATCCAGGTACAATTGATTTTGCATCGTCTTCGCGGCCTCACGCGAGAGCAGCCATCCCAGGGGCAGCGGCACATTGATGTCGTGCAGGGCGAAGTAAACAATGTCCTTGGTGTCTGAAAGCGGGTCGGGCGGCTCGCCTGCCTTGAAGGGGCGTTGTTCGCGGCGGATGGCCTTTTGCGCATACACGCCTCTGGCTTCGCGGGTGTTGAGTAACGCATGGATCGGCGCCATCACGTCGCCTAACAAATTTCCTTCGGACCGGACAGATGTACTTCGCTTTGGGCCCGGCGCTTCTTCGACGGGCTTCGCGGGCGCGATCATGATCGACCCTTTGCGCGGATCGTTGCTGATCATGATCACCTTCACCTCGACGTTGCTAATTTTATCGTAGCGGCAGACGTCTTTGATGCGATTGACGATTTCCAACGCCGTCGTCGCCCCGGCGTTTTCGAAATAGCCGCCATCGACTACGTGTGAGCCGCCGGGGAATCGGCCCGCCGGGCTTACGTAAGTGAAGCGCGCACTCATATCGGCGGCGGTGCTGAGCGGAATGTGACACGCTGCTTTGGTCGCGGGCAGGCCATGCCCGGCCAGCGTGTCCGCGGCGTCTTCCGCATCGAGGAACACATTGGTGAGCCTGAGATTCGTGGTGATGATGCGATGGCCTTTCCCGACGGAAGTGCCGTTGAGAAAAAGAGCGGGCATCCATTCCCGCGAGCGGGCATTCCAGAGATCGACGAAGGAGCCTGCCAGGCGGTTGTTGTTCATGATGTCGCGCCATCCTCTCTCCCAACCGAGCTCGAGGGCGCGCCCGCGGTCGAAATGCGGAACCGGAAACGGCAGGAAGCGCTGAATGAAATCAGGGTAAAGCATCGAGCCGAGCGCGGGTGAAAGAAAATCCTGGCCCAGAATTTCGTCTGCCTTCTTTTTGAATTCGAAGGAGCCCGGGTTCGGTTCGGCGAGCAGGGCATCGAAGACAACGGCGCCGAGGCTTCCGCCAGAGACGCCGCTGATGGCAAAAAGATGAGGAGCAAAATCCGGGTTCGCATCCTGAAGCCCGCCGAGAATGGTGGCGGTCCAATAGGCCGCGCGGATTCCGCCCCCTTCCGTGGCCACGATAAAGAGCGGATGCCGGACGCCGGCGCCGTCGTTTTTTTCGGCGAGCGCGTACCATTCGCGGAACGACTGGATCACGTCCTGGCGTTTTACTTCCTGCGGCGGAAGCGTCCGGATAATGTGATTATCGTTCCACAAGCTGAAGAGCGCAGCCGCCGCCGCCAGCGCCGTGATGAGGGGCAGTTGCCAGCGGCCGCCGAAGTAAACCAAAAGGCTCCCGGCGCTAATCCATGAGCTGGCGGCCAGAAACAAGATCGTGCCCATGCCGAGCCATTGCGGCAGGGAAACAGGATCGATGGCGAAGGTGACAAAGAGCCCCAGGGAGCCAACCAGCAGCACAGCGACCGCGGCGACCGTGGCCCCGCCGAGTTCCTTGATGTGTTCGACCCGCCGGGTTTCGCCGATCATCCTTCGGCGAAAGATGAGCGCGACATAAAAAAGGATCGCGAGCAGCAGACAGACTCCGGCAAAGGAATAGAGCCAAAGCTTTGCCGGCGACGCGCCGTAAGGTTGGGCGGCGACAAGGAATCCACCGGCCACGATGAGGATCGGTGCTACGCCGAGGAGGCGCGGCGCGTGAGTATCGGCAAATTCGGATTGCGATCCAGCGCGAGAGACGCCGGGAAAATTGACGTAGAGTAAAACGCGCGCCGCATACCAACTGCAGACCGCCCACAAAAGCAGGGCCGCGAAAAACGCGCAAACGCGCGGCGCGTATGATTGATCGCCCGCCATGCCTTCGCCAACGGTCCGCAGAATTTCGGTGCCTTGAGCAACGCAAAGGAAAACCGGGCAAGCCAGGAGCGCGACGATAAAACTGAACCGGGTTGGCTTAAGTTGATGGTAAAGACGGCGGAACTTCCACCAGATGCGCTGGAGCAAATTGCCGGGTTGCCTGGGTTCGTCATTCATATTGGGAACTACGAAGAGCTCCAGCTCGTTAGGCCACTTGACGTTCCGTTTGGCGGATCAAGCAACCGGAGCGGGAGGAGGTTTGATCTCGTAGGCGCCATCGGTCGTCATCTCCTCGGAGTTCTTGATGGTGAGCTTATGTTTCACAGCGGTAACCCAGGTTGGATCCGGCGTCGAAATAGTTAGCTCAAGTGAGGCGGCAAACTGAAGGGGTGACTCTTCATCAGGCGTAACGATTTTGATCCCGGCTGGCGGTAGCTGGTCTGGCGTGACAGGTGTACCGTCGATCATGTAGGTGGCAGTTTGCGCAAGGTTCTGGCCGATCAAGGTTAACTTGAGCACTTGGCCATCCGGCGGCGGCGTCCCGGGCGGAACCAGCTCCGCTTTGATTTCCTCTGTGACCTTTGGCAGCCGTGGTAATGCCCAGCTCGCCGTTTGGCCGTCAGGATTACTGATAAGGAGCTTGGTCGCTCCGTTGAGCCACTCCAGGGTAGGTTGATCGATTGTAAGCTCCAGCTTCTTAGCTGTCTTATTCTGGGACGACGTCTGGTCGTCCGTCTCGAGTACCTTAATGTCGACCGGAGCAAAATGATCTGTTAACGACACCTCTTTTGCAGTCGCAGCCTGGTCTTTGGTTTCATAGGTGATCTTGAAGTCTGCGTCCGGGGAAAGGATCCGGCCGCGGAGCGTGAGCACCGTCGCGGGGCGCGGCGTTGGTTCCGCAGCATCGCCCTCTTTCTTTTTCGGAAGAAATGTTCCGAGCTTCACCGACACGTCGTTGAGGATTGGTCCGGCTTTGCGGGCAAACTTGCCGCCCAAATAGCCGAGCGAGCTGATTCCCATCAGTTGCAAGAAGCTATCCGGGACCTTCGGCAACTCCAGGATATCAACCGGAGTTTGAAACAGAGAGAGGAAGAGAAACATGAGGGCGCCAATGATCGTCCAGATGAGAAACTGGACCCGCTCGACAGCGACTACTCCACCTGAGGAGACAAGATCTGCGAGCGATGGATGCACATCCCCGGCCCCTTTCGGGCCGCGACTGTTAGTGGCAACCACGGCCATCACTCCCGTTGCGCCACTGATAAACACAATCCCGGGAAGATTATCCGGGAGAGCGATGAAGGTCCACACGCCCTGAACCCAGGCGCGCGACGCAGCCAAATACAGATAGGCCATCACCGACACCGCCGTCCAAATGTAAAACTGAAATTTCGACAGGCTATAAGTGGCAGTCTCGCGATCGAGGAATAACGCCGTGAGGTATTGTTCCCACCAATTCCTGCGGCTGTAGGAAGCTGCCTCTCCGCTGTTCTCGGTGGCGACTTGCTTCTTGATCATCTTCCTGATGAGAAAGATGGGTATGAGCAAGATTAATAGCGCCGCGGCAAACACGAGCAGTCGAAAAATTTTACGGTACAGTGACGTGTTTGCGTGTTTTGCCAGAGTCAGCGAGAGCTTGTTGGATTTGGTCACTCGCGGCGTGGGCGACGCCGCTGGAGTAGGACTCGCTGATGGCGACGCGGTAGTGTTTGCGCCCGGCGTGGGAGGAGGAGTGGCCGGTGCATCCATCCCGACTCTCAGTTCGACGACACCGGAACAGGCGAACCCGTTGATCCACAGCTCAATTTGCGAGCCGTCACCTGGATTCTGGACGTAGGCGTCCGGCGGCGTTACTTCCTTTTCTTCAGCCGGTTGTTCGTTCGGCTCTTTCGAGGGTTTGCGGGGCGGGCCGTCCTCGTCAACCTGAACGACTTTGAGCTGCCGGTCGTCGACGAAGACTTTTAAAGCGTCGCCTACCGGCAGATTCTCGCCCATGACGGTGACGTGATACAGCGGACAGATGAAGTCCGTTTTATTCGCGTACACTCCCGTCGGGCTCACTTTGAGGAGTTTCGGCTTTGGTTCATCCTCCTTCTTCGTTTCCGCGAACAAACCTGCAGGCAGCGAGATCAGCGCGATGGCGATTAAGCACCGGAGCACCTGGGCCCTCTTGTTGTGGCCCTTCATGACGCAGGTTGGGGTGCGATCGCCTTCACGGCCGTTGTTACAATCACATTGAAGACAGAGTCGCGGAACTTCTCGATCCGCATGGCGCCGGCATTCGCCTCGCGAAGCGCGCGCATGGCCGCCACGGTTTTCTGCGAGTCGACCAGCAACTGAAACTCACCCTGATCAATCTGCCCCGAGGCGAGCAGCTCCATCCATTTCGTCAGTTTCTCTTTCGACTCTGCCAGGAATGCTTCGGCGTCTTGTTGGGCCTGCGCCGCGAATTCCTTGACGTTCTCCTCCGCCAATGGAGCTAACTGAGCTTTGATGTCGTTTAGGATTTGGTTGATGTTTGCCATATAGATTTTCCTTGGGGTTAGGACTTCCGCTTGTCCTCTTCGGTTTTAATCAGGGGGTCGAACATCTCGGTGATCTGTGTTTTGTACTGGTCGACAAAGGCGGGGGAGAAGGAGCCTTTGGTTTTCCATTGGTCAAACAGTTGGCTCAACTGCGCTTTGATTTTTTTCCATTGCTCAATCGTCGGAACATTTTTCTTCCGCAGTTCCTCGTTGGCGATTGCCCTGTCGATCTTCTGCATGAGTTGATCGACATCCGCTGCCACGCCCGAATAGGGCGCGCGGTTCCTGGCTCGATCAAACAGCGCCAGCGAGTCTGCTTTGAGCTTCTTGTCGGTGTTAAGCGCGCTCTGGCTGAATTGCGTCGTCGCCAACAAGTCCTTGGTCGACGGGCAGCCGAACTGCCCGAAGAGGAGCGCCGCGGAGGCGAGAGCGACGCATGTGTTTTTGAGAAGTCTCATGGTATTTCTTTCTGCTTTGGGTTGGGGTTATGAAGGAGAAATCGATCAGGCGCGCGGAGCCGGCAGCAAATGATAGAACCTCCCGGTCGAATCTTTTTCGAGCGTGTGGTTCTCGCGGTCAGCCATATTCTTCCCGCGGATGAGGGCACGAATGTCTTCGAATAAGACCGGGCGGTCGTAGGAATGGCCGAAAAGGTCGGAGCGGACGGCGGAGGCGTCGATGACATCGATCTTCTGTGCCAGCTCGGCAGAAAATTCGCCGCCGCGCGGATAATTGTGCAGGAAGGAGGAGAGCCCCAGGGCATGATCGCGCTTGGAGGCGTAAACGGTCACATGACCGCAAAGCGCGCGGGCGCGGACGATGTTTTGGCGGAAGTAAGCGCGGTTGACGTCGGGCTCGAGGAGGATGAGGTGCGCGAACATCGGCCGCTGTGGATCGATTTGCGCCGCATGGATCAAGAAGACGTCGCGCAATCCGTAGGTGAGCGCGCGAGCGCCAAGACTATGGCCGATGAGCACCGCCGGTGTCGTCACATCGTTGTCGTGCAGTTTATCGAGAAATCTCCGAATGTTTTCCTGGTTCAGGAGCGCGGTCTCCTCATCCTTTAGATAGGCGAGAGCCTTGCTCGCGGAAGCCCAGCTAAAAATCGCCGGCCGCTCGGCCGCGTCAGGCTGGAGCTCGCGGGCAAAAATTGCGGCGCGGTGCGCAGCGGTCGCGAACGTGTTGTTGAACCCGTGAAAGTAAATGATCAACGGATGGGCGCTGCCGAGTTGGCTCCGGACCTCGCGGTAAAATCCTCCTGGCGACAGTCCGGGATGGGTCGTCAGGGGCGGATCATAGGCGGCGATGCGAACCTTGGGCGGTGCGATCTCGACCGTGGCGCGCCCATAGTTGACCACCTGCGGCTCGCTGGCCATGGGGCCGAATGACGCGTCTGGGCTCCGCGGATTTTCCACGGTCGCACGCGTGGTAGCGTAATAAACCGGAACCGTCGCCGCCTGACGCGGGCCCGCGGGCGCCGAACATCCGGCACCCCAGGCGAGCGCCAGGAATGCCAACGAAAAGGAGGACACTCTTAAGCCGTGGAGGTAACGCACCGCAGCGCGGAGGCAGCGACTTATCTGAGGGGAATGTTTTGCCATCATGGCTAAACGCCGGGCGATTTCGGAGCCAAGCCTGCGCAGGGCGTGCTTGCCTTGTAAAGACGATTCTTGTGATCCAAAGGTCCCACATCAAGAGTTGACTGCGAAAGCTTTCACGAGCAGGGAGATTCTCGTGGCGGAATTCAACCTGGAAGCAGTCGCCTTCCCGAAGCTCACCGATGAGCAGATGGCAAAGCTCGGTCGCTACGCAGGCGTTTCCCCGATAAAGTTGCGCGCGGGCGAAGCTCTCTTTCGCTGGGGCGATCGCGACTCCAGCTTTTTCGTCATCAAATCCGGTGAAGTCGAACTGGTCGATGATACGGGCGACAAACCCAAGATCGTTCGGGTGCTGGGCCCGGGCGACTTCAGTGGTGACGTGGGCCATTTGACCGGCAACCCGAAAGTGGTCAGCGCTCTTGCGACGGCCGATTGCGAAGTGCTTGAGATCTCAGACAAGGCGTTGCACGAGATTTTGAATCAGGATCCGCAGCTAAGCGATCTGATCCTGCAAGCGTTCATCGCCCGCCGGCAAATGATGCGAGAGTCAGGCGATTTCGTTGGCTTGCGCGTGATCGGTTCGCGTTACTCGCGCGATACTTTCCGGATCCGCGATTTTCTGACGAAGAACCGAGTTCTCTTTACCTGGCTCGATCTGGAAGGTGATCCAGAGGTAGCCAGGGTGCTTCAACAGTTTGGCGTAAGTGAATCTGAGACACCAGTCGTGGCTTGTGCGCATCGTGTGCTGTTGCGAAATCCATCGAATCGCGAGCTGGCGGACGCGATTGGGATTCGCCGGCCGGTCGAGCACATCGTTTATGATCTCGCCATTGTCGGCTCCGGACCGGCTGGTCTGGCTGCGGCCGTTTACGGCGCGTCCGAAGGATTAAGCACCATCGTTCTCGAACACACGGCGCCGGGCGGACAGGCCGGCAGCAGCATGCGCATCGAAAATTATCTGGGATTTCCCACCGGCATCACGGGCGGCGAACTCGCCGATCGCGCTGTCCTTCAAGCGGAAAAATTTGGCGCCCGTATTTCCGTTCCCACTCCGGTGACAAAGCTGACCTTCGACAAGGCGCTTTCCGTTCTGGAATTGGAGGGCGGAGAAAACGTGGTCGCGAAATGCCTTCTTATCGCGACCGGGGCGGAGTATCGCCGGCTCGATGTGGAGCATTGCAGCCGTTTTGAAGGCGCCGGGGTTTACTATGCGGCGACGGTGAACGAAGCCCAGATGTGCCGCGGCTCCGATGTAGTTCTGGTGGGCGGCGGCAACTCCGCGGGTCAGGCAGCGGTTTATCTTTCGCAGAACGCGCGCAAGGTGTTTCTGCTGATCCGCGGCGACGATCTTTGCAAAAGCATGTCGAGCTATCTGGCGCATCGCATCCTTAACACACCGAACATCGAGCTCCTTCGCTGCAGCGAGATCGTGAGGATGAATGGCGACGGACATCTTAGTTCGATCGAAATCCGGGACAAGATAAGCGGCCAGACGCGGACGCTCGAAACGGCTGCGGTCTTTAGTTTCATCGGAGCAACGCCGCGCACCGATTGGCTGCCGCAGGAAATCGAAAAGGACGAGAAATGTTTTGTCCGCACTGGAATCGAATTGGCGCACTCGCCGCAATGGACCTTGAAGCGGCAACCGTTCCTCTTGGAAACGAGCCGGCCTGGAGTCTTCGCTGCGGGCGACGTGAGATCCGGCTCAGTGAAGCGGGTCGCGTCCGCCGTCGGCGAAGGCTCGATGTCAGTCCAGTTCGTTCACGAGTATTTGAAGGAGATGTAAGAGCGATGACTGGAGGAAGCTGCGCGCACATCGGCGCCATTACCACGATCAAACAACCGGAGAACCGCGTCTGTGAGGAATGCGTGAAGATCGATTCACCGTGGGTTCATCTTCGGACCTGCCAGGAATGCGGCGCGACGCTTTGCTGCGACGATTCCCCAAACCGTCACGCGGCCAAGCATGCGCACGCGACTGGGCATCCCGTGATTGCATCGGCCCAGCCCGGCGAACGCTGGCTCTATTGCTATCCGGACGACGCCATCACAGGTTACTGAGCGCACGATGATATCGGAACTAGCAATCGCGGAGCGACGGCGATTTCCTGCGCCGGCGGTCACTCCTCAGGCACTTGCGTGGCACAAAGGCGCGTTGTGGATCGGCTCCCGCGATCTGCGCCGCATTTATGAGATGGACCCAAAGTCCTGGGCTGTTCGCCAAGAGACGGAAGCGCCGGGAATTCCATGGGCGGCAGTCTCCGTCGGGAAAGATCTTTGGTTCACGCTGGGGGAAGGCGCCGAAGACGATCGTTATCTTTGGCGCTACGATCCCGAAAAAGGATTTTTGGAAAGCTTGCGGATTCCCTGTCCGGAGTTAACCGGCTCCTACCTCAGTTTCGATGGCGAGAACCTCTACCTGAGTCAGTGGTATAAGCATAGAATACTTAAGCTCGACGATCGCGGGAGCATCCTTCGGGTGATCGAAGTCGGCGCCGAGATCTGCGGGCACGTTTTTGTTAATGGCTTGATCTACGTCGTGCGTGGAACCGAGCAAGGCGAGGGGAATTGGCATCTCGCGCGGCTGGATCCGCGGGAAGAGAATCCCAAGATCATAGAGTTAGCTCGCGTTCCATTTCAATGTCGTTCGCTAGGCTTCGACGGCGAGGATTTCTGGACGAATTATCGTGAGGCAGATACGGTCGTCTCGTTCGCACTATCTCATTAGCGCTTTTCCGATTCGCTCTGCACGAGCTGAATCGCGTCCCGAAATTGGAGCGGCTCGGCAATCGTCGCAAACGATTCGGATGACCCGCCGGTGCCTCGGATCTCGACCGTGCCATAATTTAAGAGTCTTCCGACCATGCCTTGGACGACGGCCACGGATTCGATCTTCGAGATAAACATCTCGAAGGTCTGTCGCTGGATGAACCCGACCTTGATGAGGACGCGCCGGTCGGTGATGACGAGCTCGCTCGTTTTGACGGCGACCGCTGCGGAGAGAAGGAGAGCTATGGGAATAAGCAGGAGCGCCCAACCCCAGTAAGAACCCTTCCACGAAGCGAACATGGCAATGGGCAAAATGATAATGAGCGAGAGAGAAGCCCAAACGATCGGACCCACCAACACCATCCAGTGGATGGTTGTCTTATAGAGCGGCCGCTCATTGGCCTGCAACGTGGCAGCGGTGTACGGTCCGAGCGATTTCCGATCGAGCGCCGGCAGACTCGACTTGATCTCACTCGTCGCGACGGGAACGGAAAGGGGCGGAGGCGACGCCGGTAACGGTTGCCGGTAGCTGGTGGCGAATTGCCGGAATGTGGAAAGCGGCGCCCATTCAGTGGCGCCTTCGTGCCAGCCAAGATCGGAAAGCGAGATCGTGCCGGCGATGAGGCGACTTCGGACCTCGGGCTCCGAGTACGGGCCGAGCTCCCGCCCCTCGTGGTGGATCATGAAATCCATGGCGAAGCAAATAATCGCACTGTGGCCGATGTAAAGGGCTTGTCGTCATCGCAACGACACGGTAGGAAACGCGCTTCCGATGCTGTTCAATTCTCTGACTTTCGTGGTTTTCTTTGCCGTCGTCGTCACGGCGTACTGGAACATGCGCTCGTGGGAAGCGCGGAAAAACCTGCTGCTCGTCGCGAGCTATCTTTTTTACGGCGCTTGGAATCCGCCCTTCGCCGCGCTCCTCTTCGCCACGACCGCGCTCGATTTTTATCTCGGCCGCAAAATGGGGAAACTGACGGAGCCAGGCGAGCGGCGAGTTTGGCTGATCATCAGTGTGGTCGTGAACCTGAGCATGCTCGGCTTCTTTAAGTACGGAAACTTTCTGCTCGAGAATTTCCAGTGGGTGTTGGCGCGCGGCGGCATTCAATACAAGCCGCCTCATCTCGATGTCTTTCTCCCGATCGGCATCTCGTTTTATACCTTCCACTCTCTTTCCTACACCCTCGACATTTACCGCGGAGTGATGCGGCCGACGCGGTCGCTCCGTGATTTCGCCCTCGCGGTTTCGTTCTTTCCGCAGCTCGTGGCGGGACCCATCATTCGGGCCGGCGATTTCCTGCCGCAGCTCGGCGCGCCGCCAAAACCGCAGGCCGGCCGGTTCCTCTGGGGATTGCTGCTGATGACGCTCGGTCTGTTTGAGAAAGTCGTCCTGGCCGACACGATGTTGGCTGGCTCGGCCGATCGCGTCTTCGGCCATGGCGGTCCGCTCGTGGCGCTGGATTCGTGGATGGGCGTCATGGCTTTCGCCGGGCAAATTTTCTTCGATTTTGCCGGCTACTCGACCTGTGCGATTGGCGCCGCCCTCTGCCTAGGCTTTCATCTCAAAGATAATTTCCGGTTCCCGTACGCCGCCATTGGCTTCTCGGATTTCTGGCGGCGCTGGCACATCTCGCTTTCGACGTTCCTGCGCGACTACCTTTATATTCCGCTGGGGGGCAACCGGCTCGGCGCCGCTCGCGCGATGATCAATCTGATTATCGTGATGTTCATCGGCGGGCTTTGGCACGGGGCCGCGTGGACGTTTGTGGTCTGGGGTTTATTGCACGGCTCGTACCTGGCGATCGAGCGATTGGTGAAAGCGTTCGTGAAAAAAGATGCCGCGTGGGCGAACAACATTGGCCTCAAACTGCTTCTTGGCTTGACCACCTACATTGCGGTGCTGGTCGCGTGGGTTTATTTTCGCGCCTCGGATTTTAACGTGGCCAGCCGTTTGATCGGCGGAATGTTCGGGCGGCATCCGACGGGCGACGCCATTCTGAGCACGCGTGAGATGTTACAGGTCGGAATCGTCACCTTCTTCCTTCTGCTCGCGCACTGGTCCTTGCGCGATATCTCGATCGAAACCGCCGTGCAACGTCTTCCGCGGTGGGTCGTCACCACCGCCTGGTTCCTGATGGCTTGCGCCATTATTCTTACTCAAGGCAGCAGCAATGCATTCATCTACTTCCAATTTTGAACGGGTAATTCCCGCGTTGCCGTGGCGCGGCATCACCGTCACGGTTTGCGTTTCCGTCCTCATCGCCGTGGCGGCGTGGGAGGTGCATTGCCGCGCCGTCGGTTACGAGCCCACTCTGAACAACACGGAAGACCTTTGGGCCGAAGCGCGCGGCCGGGTGGAGCCGGAATCGATCGTCATCATCGGTGACTCACGGGCCTGGTTCGATTCGGATCTGGACGAACTGGAGCGCGGGCTTGGGCGGCGGCCGGTGCAACTCGCGCTCCCCGGCAGTTGCGCGTATCCGGTATTGGCCGATCTCGCGGATGACCCGCAGTTCCATGGCACAATCATTTGCAGTGTTGTGCCCGCGATGTTTTTCGTGCCCGGTGGTCCGTTGATCGAGCATTCGGAGAAACCGGTCCGTCGCTATCACGGGCAGACTTGGGCGCAACGTGTGAGCCATCTCCTTTCGATCCCGCTCGAACGGAGCTTCGCCTTCTTGAAACAGGACGACCTGGCTCTCGAGGAATTACTTAAGGACCTGCCCATTCCTGACCGGCCTTACGCACAAGTGCCGCCGCGCCCACCGCCATACTTTTGCTCGATCGATCGCGAACGCCGCGCGCGCATGGTCGAGCAATGCGCCCGGCCCGGGCCGCTCCAGGAAAAGGTGAAAAGCCGTTGGATGCGCCTGTTCACGCCGCCGCCCCCGCCGAAATTCGTGCCGAAAGAAATCTTCGAGGCGAAGATCGGTGAAGCAATCGCGGCCCGCTATCGCAATACGAAAACTGCTATCGACAAACTCCGCGCGCGAGGAGGCAAGATCGTGTTTGTCCGCTTCCCTTTTAGCGGCGACCTGAAGCCGCACGAAGATCGCGCCACTCCACGCGCGAAAACCTGGGATCCTTTACTCCAGCAGACCGGCGCACCCGGTATTTACTTTGAAGATTACCCCGAGCTATCCGGCTTCGTCTGTCCCGAGTGGTCGCATCTCTCCGCGGGGGACTCGGTCGAGTTCAGCAAACGCCTTGTCCCTCATCTCCGCTCCGCGCTTGGGATGTAAGTGTCTAAAGAGTTACGGAGTGAGAAAAATCTTGCCGGTATAAGGATCTTTGACTTCGGTCCCGCTCGGAAAGCTACGCACATCCACGAGGCCTTGCTTCGGCGCGTAGGGACTGGTGACAAAGCCGGGCTTGCCTGGGACGGGGATTCCATACGGGATGTCGCGCTTCTTGTTTTTCGTATCGGAGGGAACCGAGGCCGGACGCACGACCGGCTGCGGCACGGTTGGGGTCGGTGTCGGTGTCGGCGCGGCGGGCGCATTTGGAGTCGGAGGTAAGTCGGCGCTCACTGCCGCATCCTTCGCCGGCCGCTTACTCGAATTCTGAGAATCACGCGGCTTAGGCTTGGGGTGCTGACCAGGATGAGCTATCGAATTGCCCAGCGCCTTAAAAAAATCGCCGACCGATCCGGCCCTCGCCGTCTGCCCAAGGATCGCTAATCCGATGAGCATGAAGGTCGTTATGAGTTTTCTTTTCACTTTGTTTGTTCCGTGGCGATTCATCACTTAATTCGCCGCAGAGGCAAATCTTCGCAACGAAAGAAAATCGATCCGATGACGCGAGCCGCCGTCCAAGGCCAGGTCGGCTCCGATTTCACCTATCAATGGGGCGAACTTAAAGCCATGGCCGGAGAAACCGCCGCACAAGATAAGATTCGCGTGGTCGGGATGACGGTCGACCACAAAATTCGCGTCTGGCGTGAGCGCATACATGCACGGCTTCGCCATCCGGAAAGTTTGGGTCGCACCCGGCATCCATTGATTCATCGCCGTGACGATTGGCTCGATGTCGCGCGAAAAGTTTATCTCGCGGTCGAGATGGGTCGCATCGGTGAAATCGCCACTCCCGTGAAACGCAGCTTTGACGCCGTCACCGAAATCGGGAAACCCGTAGAGCGGCGCTGGCAGACCTGGGCGGTCAAGGAGGAACGCCGGGAAGCCAGGTGCATCATAGACTCTTGTCGCGGGTGAGAACCAGGCCTGGACATTGCGTTGCACCCGGATGGAAATGCCGAGCACTTCCAGCGTCTCCTTAAACCATGGTCCCAAGGCGAGAACAAGTCTGGTAGCAGAAACATTCCGGCCATCGGAAAGGTGAAGCTCGAAGCCGTCCTTGGTCGCTTCCCACCTTTCCATGGTCGCATTAAACCACGTTTCCGCTCCGGCCAGCTCCGCCATTATCAGATGCGCTAATACAGCACGCTCGGGATCCAGCACGCCGGCATCCGGTTCGAATAGGACTACTTCGTCGTGCCATAGCTCAACAGTTGGATAACGTATTTTGGTTTCCTGCCGGTTGAGGCGTTCGAGCAAGAGGTTGTGCTCCTTTGCCGCCCGCAACGTTCCCGTGATTATCTCACTGCTTTCCGCGCCTACCGAAAGCACACCGCTGATGCGCAAGAGTTCTTCGCCGGTCATCCTTTCCAGATCCCTCCATAACTCGTACGCCCGAAGGACGAGTGGGACGTATGCGGGATCCTCGAAGTAAGCCTTGCGGATCATTCGAGTTCTGCCATGCGACGCACCCAAGTCGTGAGCCGGTCCGAATTGTTCCAGGCCGATGCAAGCCGCACCGCGTGACGCGCAATGAGCGAGAATCGCGCTTCCGATTCCGCCCAAGCCTACCACCGCAACATCGTAGCCGCTCTTCAAGCTCAAGCGTTGCTACTCGATGTTAACACACCAAATCGAGCCGGTATACTTGCCCTGTGTCTTTAGAAATCGAGCGCGCATGATTCGAGCAGACGCCTCCGCATGCTTTTCGTCAAGCGCAGCGCGCCCGCGTTACCCGATTTGACGCTCGCCTTTTCCGATGCAGATGATTTCCTGGATGAATTCAATGCTGAGAATAATGACCGCACCGCGGCGATATTGCATAGCTCTCACGCTCGCCGGCGCCATTATGATGGGGGCTGTTCGCGCCGAGCTTCCGCCCTGGGTTTATAAGGAGCGCCAGGAGAAGGCGCCGGAAGCACTGGTCATCAAGGTCCGGTCGGCAGCCCGAACCGAGAAGCTGGAGAAGGAAGGCAGAACGATCGACTGGAAGATAGAAGCGGAGGTGGAGAAAGTGGAACGCTCCGCCACAAGGTTAACAGCGGGCGCGGTGATCGAGATCCGTTACCTGCAGCACACCTATTTCGAACCGAGAGCGGGTCCGAGCGAGATTCCGGCGTTGAGCGAAGGGCAAACCTGTCCGGCGTACCTCGGCGGTGGGAAGGACGGAAAAGGGTACGCGCCCGCGGCGGGTGGTTTCTCGTTTACGAAACTAAACTAAGAGCCGAAGAGGCAGCGTCACTTGTGGCTGCTTGAGCGTGATCTCGCGCATCGTTTTGTCGCCAAGAATTTCACGAATTTCAGCACGCTTGATCGACATCTCGCGCCTTCAGCGAGCCCTTCGGGAAAGCACCGAATACCTCGGGCGACTGGAATGGGGTCTGCTAGAGAGGAATGAGGTAGCCGGCTCAAACTCTGTGCATTCCCGAAACAATATCCTGGTCACTGCTTTGTTAGGCGCCGGGTGGGTCGCGGCTGTCGCCTGCGGATCGCGCTTGATGTTGAAATACGAGAGCACGCCAGGCCCCGTCGGCGTGGTTTCGCACATCTGGCCGTCCACTTCCACCATTCACAGGACCGCCGGTCGCCCTACGCTCGTGATGCTGGCCCATCCGCGTTGTCCGTGCACTCGAGCCAGTGTGGGCGAACTGGCGCAAATCATGGCGGAGAGCCAGGGAAAGTTGAGTGCTTACGTGCTCTTTATGAAACCAAGCGGCTCCGGCACCGAATGGGACCAAACCGATCTATGCCGGAGTGCAGCCGAAATTCCTGGCGTGACCGTGGTCTCGGACGCCGACGGGATCGAAGCGAGGCGGTTTGGCGCGGAAACATCGGGACACACCTTCCTTTTCAGTGCAGACGGGCGCCTGCTTTTTAGCGGGGGGATTACAGCATCCCGCGGACATGCGGGCGGCAACGCCGGCGAAAGCGCGGTCCTCGCGGCGATAAACGACGCCTCGCCGAAAGCGGCGCGAACCATGGTATTTGGCTGTGCCTTGAGCAGGCAGCCGGCGAAGGGAGACCCCGCAGTATGTCTGAATTAAACGGCAACCAACCGAGCCAGGGGGTTTCGGTAAGTAGGGCTGATGAGCTGTTCCAGCAGCATCGGCAACAGATATTCCTCGCGACAGACAAACTATTCGCGCGCCTGATGCTGTTTCAATGGGTGGCCTGCGTCGTAATTGCCTTACTCGTCTCCCCACGCACTTGGAACGGCGATACCAGCTCGATTCACAGCCATGTCTGGGCCGCGATTATCGTAGGGGGAGTAATTACCGTTTTCCCGGTGTGGCTGACGCGGGTCTGGCCAGGATCTGTCTTGACGCGTCACGTAATAGCGGTGGCCCAAATGCTAATGTCCGCCCTTTTGATCAGTCTGACGGGTGGACGAATCGAGACGCATTTTCATGTCTTCGGATCGCTGGTAATCCTTTCCTTTTATCGCGATTGGCGGGTCCTGATCCCTGCCACGCTCGTCGTGGCCCTCGACCATTTTCTGAGGGGAGTCTATTGGCCCTACTCGGTCTACGGCGTCCTGACTGCGAGTCCGTGGCGATCCATTGAACACGCTGTCTGGGTGGTATTTGAGGACGTTTTTCTTGTGATCTCGTGCCTGCGCAGCATCAGCGAAATGCGCTTCATCGCCAATAGAACTGCTGCCCTTGAAGCGAGCGACCAGGCTTCTCGCCAGCTTTTTGAAGAAGCCCCCGTCGGTATGGCGGTGGTCGGCCTGGACGAACGCTTCAAACAGGTCAACGCCCGGTTTTCCCAAATGGTGGATTACAGCGAAGCGGAACTGAAGACCCGCACCCCGATGGATATCACTCATCCTGAGGACTGGGCGCAGACGAGACAGTTTGCCGAAGCGATGTTGAGCGGGACCGCGCGTGCGTCGATAGATAAACGGTACATCCGCAAGAGCGGCGAGATGATTTGGGGCACGCGCACGGCTTGCCTCATTCGCGACGAAACCGGCCAACCTCACCATTTCCTGATCATGGTGAAGGATATTTCAGAACGGAAACGGGCCGAGGAAGCGCTCAGCGAAAGCAAACGGCGCCTGGAAACCGCCCTGGAGACGAACCAACTCATCATGGATAACTCCCAGGACGTCATTTGCACGATCGACGAGAGCGGCCGGTTCGTCACCGTGAACAAGGCCTGTGAAGCCCTCTGGGGTTATACCTCAGCCGAACTGGAAGGACATCCCTACGTCAATTGGGTCCATCCTGAAGACCGGCCGAAAACCATCGAGGCCGCCGGTAATATTCTGGCGACCGGGAAGGTGGTAGACTTCGTCAACCGTTACGTCCGGAAAGACGGAAGCATCGTCGACGTCCTCTGGTCGGCTTCCTGGTGTGACAACAAGAAAATGATGTTTTGCGTCGCGCATGACGTGACGGAGCGCTCGCGGATCGAGAAGGCGCTGCGCGAAGCAAAAGAAGACGCGGACCGGGCGAATCGGGCCAAGAGCGAATTCCTTTCGCGGATGAGTCACGAGTTACGCACGCCGCTCAATGCGATCCTGGGGTTTGGGCAATTGCTCGAGCGCCAGAATCCGACCGAAAAGCAACTCGCCCGTGTTCACCACATCACCAGCGCGGGCCGCCACCTTTTGAATTTGATCAACGAAGTGCTCGATATCAGCCGCATCGAGGCAGGTAACTTGCAATTGTCGGTTGAGCCAGTCTCGCTCGCGGAAGTGCTCGAGGAAACTCTCGACCTCATGCGCCCGCTCGCTTCCGATCGCTCGATGGAGATATCGGTGGGGCCAGAGTTGGATGGAGAACAATATGTCTTGGCCGACCGCCAGCGCTTGAAACAGGTCCTGCTAAACCTGCTGACCAACGCCGTGAAATACACTCCTGTCGGCGGCAAGGTAACGATCTCGGGGGACGCATCCAAGCCGAATACAATGCGTGTTGTTGTTACCGATACCGGCAGCGGCATTCCCACTCACAAGCTGTCGCGTCTGTTTACCCCGTTCGATCGGCTCGGCGCAGAACAATCGGGTGTGGAAGGGACCGGCCTTGGGCTTGCGCTGTGCCAGCGGCTCATGCAGGCGATGGACGGCGCCGTAGGTGTTACCAGCGAGGTCGGCAAGGGCAGTGCGTTCTGGATTGAACTTCCCGGGGCGAAATCCCCGTTGGAAGGTTTGCCGAAAAATAGAAGCGTATTAGAGATCGAGCCTCGTTCTCTCACGGAACAGAAACGCAAGGTCCTTTACATTGAAGATAACTTTTCCAACCTGACTCTGGTGGAGCAAATGCTCGCCGAGCGATCGGATCTTCAGGTCATGACCGCCATGCAAGGGCAGCTCGGCCTCGACCTCGCCCGCAAACATTTGCCCGATGTTATCCTGCTCGATCTCCATTTGCCCGATCTCCCTGGTTGGGAGGTTCTCACTCGGTTGCGCCGAAGTAAGCTCACGCACCATATCCCGGTCATTATCATTAGCGCCGATGCTACCGCGCGGCAGGTCGATCGCCTCATGGCGGCGGGAGCTCGCGCTTATCTCACGAAACCCCTCGACATAATTGAGCTCTTCCGAGCCATAGACGAAACGATCAGTGGCGCGAACAGAACGACGCAATGCGCGGCAGCCTAAACATGAAGACAAGCTTACCTTTTCAATGACGGCATCCGAGACAAACAAGACGAATGACTGGCTGCCGGACATCTCGCTTTATGCGAAGATGAAAATCCTGATTATCGATGACGAGCCGGCTAATGTCGCTTTGCTCGAAGACATGGTCTCGAGCAATGGCTATACGCGGGTAAAATCGATCACCGATTCGCGCCTGGCGCGCGACGTTTGCGACTCCTTTGCTCCCGACTTGATTCTGCTCGATCTAATGATGCCGCACGTCGATGGTTTTGCCATTCTGGAATCAGTGCGCGCCGCTGCCGGTGATACTTTTCTGCCGGTTATCGTGCTGACCGCGGATGCGAACGAAGGAACAAAGCTTCGCGCCTTGCGCGCGGGCGCGACCGATTTCTTGCTCAAGCCGTTCGACGAGATTGAAGTTCTCCTGCGGATGGCGAACCTGCTCGAAACGCGCCGGCTCTATCTTCAACTAGACACCCAGCGCGCTGCTTACGAAGACGCCGTGCGCGACCGAACCTCCGAACTGCGCGAAGCTCAATCGCAACTTCAGGAAGTGCAACGCTAATTGCTCCGGTCCTAATACGAGGCGCCGGTCAGCGTGAAAGTGACAGGACAGTTTATCGAGGAAACTGTTCCGGGTTTGAACCGCCACTTTCGAAAGCCGGTGAGGGCGGCGTATCCAGGTACGGGCTTCCTGTGCTTTTTGACATCGACACATCTGTGACTCGGCCCGTGAGCGTCTATTGTCATCGCCACGATACCGTCGCCCGTAGTTTTTGCCGCCTCGCTTCGTAAGGATATTCCGGCCGCGGCGCGCTGATGGCCAGCACCCTGGCGGACGACCAACTCAGAATTCCGCGAGGGCCATTGTTCGTCGGCCTCACGATCGGCGCGGTAGGTTTGTCGATGTGCCGGCGAACCGGCGGAGGAGTTGATTTTTCCTCGGGGAAGAATTCGTCAATTTTGGGAACAGTCGGTAGCGGATCGGGCGGTTCCGTTATCGGGTCATCAGAGATGAAAGGCGGCTCAATTGTTATTTCCGGGAACTTATCGGCATAGGGCGGCCCGGCTGTTGTCTCGGCGCGATGAACGTTTGCGATCGCGATCGCGGCAAAATGAATAAGCGCCGCCGCGCCAAAAGCCACTCCCACCCGCCACCTTTGCCTCGGTTGATAGACTAGAGCTTTTGCTGTCATAACTGGTCCTTTCCGGCCACCAGTTAGACACGCGAGATCTGAAAAACTTAACTACCAGATTCGGACTCGGTCCTTTGGATCTACAAAGAGCTTCTCGTCGGGTTTCACCTTGAACGCTTCATACCAGGCATCGATGTTTCTCATAACCCCGTTCACTCGATATTGCCGCGGCGAATGTGGATCACTGACCACTTGCCTGCGGATCGCGTCATCACGCAGCTTGCCTCGCCACGCTTGTGCCCAGCCGAGAAGGACGCGCTGCTCGCCCGTCAATCCATCAATAACGGGCGCGGGTTTGCCTTTGAGCGAAGCGCGGTAAGCATCGAGCGCGATCACAACCCCGCCGAGATCGGCGATGTTCTCGCCCATCGTCAGCTCGCCGTTTAACTTCGCGCCAGGCAACGGTTCGAACTTTGAATATTGGTCACCCAGGACCTTGGCGCGTGCTTCAAAAGTCTTTGCGTCCTCCGCCGTCCACCAGTCGTTGAGCTTGCCGTCGGCGTCGAACTTCCGGCCTTGATCGTCAAAGCCATGCGTCAGCTCGTGACCTATGACGCCGCCAATGGCGCCATAGTTGATCGCAGGATCGGCGTTTGCATCGAACATAGGCGGTTGCAGGATCCCAGCCGGGAAAACGATGTCGCGCAACGAACCATTGTAGGCATCATTGGTCTGTGGCGTCATTCCCCAATCCGACATGTCGACTGGGCCTGGCAGGCGTTGGACATAGAACGCCCAATCAGCGACCGCGGCGCGGCGGACATTGCCAACCAGGTCGTCATCGCGAATCTCGACTCTCGAATAATCACGCGGCTTGTCCGGGTAACCGACCTTGATGTTGTAAGTATCGAGCTTCTTCAGCGCCTGGACCTTGGTCGCTTCTCCCATCCAATCCAGACCTTTGATCCGCTCGTGCATCGCGATCTTCAGGTTGGCCACCAACTCTTCGATCTTCGCTTTCGCGGCCGGCGGAAAATATTTTGCGCTATAAAGTTGGCCAACCGCCCAGCCAAGATTGCCAAACCTGTCGTAACGATCTCCGGCTCCATAGTCACCGCCGCTTACGGCCTGCACGCCGCGCTTCCAGCGGACCTTTTGTTCCGCCTGGCCCGACAACGTTTTGGCGCGCATCTCGAAGAGCGCGTCAACGAAAGCCTTTGAAAGATACGGGGCCGCGTGATCCGCGATGTTAAACGCCTGCCAGGCTTGCAGCGTTTCCAGCGGTGTCCTGTCGAAAATATCCGCGATCTTCGGGAACGCCGACTTCTCTCCAACCACCACCCGCTCGACTTTCCCGAGCCCTGCTTCGGTAAGAAATCGTCGCCACGCGAACTTCGGCGCGAGCGCTTCCAGCTCCGCTACCGACATGGCGTTGTAGGTGGCGACCGGATCGCGCTGCTGAGTCTTAGTCCAACTGGCGTCCGCGATTTTCGTTTCGAAGTCGACAACCTCGGTCGCGCGCTTATCCGCGTCGGGCCACTCGAGCAAGCGAAGCAATTGCGCCACGTACCCCTGATACTTCTCCTTTTTCGCCGCGAAATCCGGCTTGAGATAGTAATCGCGGTCCGGCAATCCGAGTCCGGCCTGTCCTAGGTAAACCGCGTAGTGTTTCGGATCCTTGATATCCACGTCGATGCCCACGCCGAAAATTCCTCCATGGAAATCAGCATTCTGTTTTCCCATCAATGCCGCCAAGGCCTCGTGTGTCTTCGCCGATTGAACCTCAGCAAGTTTTTCCTTGAGGGACGAAGCACTCGCCTTCTCGATCCGCGCTTCGTCCATGAACGATTTGTAGAAGGCGCCGACTTTGCCTTCGATCGTAGCCGGTTTTGTTTCTGCCTTCTTCGCGGTTTCTTCCATGAGATCATGGAGCCGCTGTTCGGTCAGGTCGGTCATGGCGATACGCAGGCTGTAGGCCGGTTTGTCCGCGGGAATTTGAACGCGATCGAGCCACGCCCCATTCGCATAACGAAAGAAATCGTCGCCTGGTTTCGTGGCGGTGTCAGCACCGGCGCTATCAAAACCCCACGCGCCGTATTGCGGCTTGGATGCGCCCGGAGTTGGCTTGATCTCCGCGGCGCGGGCAACGCCGAGTCCGAGAGAAAGAAAAAAGAACAATCGCGTGGCGAGTGGTTGCATAGCTTTCATTATTGTTGTCGTTAGGTAGCTGGCGAAGAGCGGGAGATCACTCCGGCGTCGAGCCAAACCACTTCTTCTCGAGTTGCTGCATGAAACCGCGTTCGTTCAACGCCAGCAGCGCCCGATTGATGGGAAGCCGAAGCGGACTTTCCTGCTGAAGGCCAATCCCATAAAATTGCTTCTCGAAAACCTGACCGACAAGACGAAAGCGGGTCCCGGCCTTTTTCGTCAGGTAATAACGAAGGACCGGCGCATCGTAGACGACCGCCTTCAATTCACCTGCGTTAAGCGCGGCCGCGGCGCTCGCCACGTCCGGGTAAGTAGAGACTTTGGCCTTGTTGTTCCTAAGCCAGACTTCAGCCGTGCTTCCGGTAACAGTGCCGATTTTAAGTCCAGGTAAGTCAGCGGGGCCAGAGATATCGCCGGTCAAACTTTTGACTGTCATTTCCGTTGTCACGACGGCGGTGAAGTAGGCGATGAGGACGATGCTGGCGAGCATCCAGAGAATGGCAACGAGGCGCCCCGGAACGCCCGCCGGCCCCTTGGCCTCGCAGCCGCCAGTAGCCATCATGCTAGTCGTCCACCAGAATGATTCCCACACGCCCGGGACATAAGCTTCCGGATACATCTCGGCGTTCTTCCGTCGCTCGAACCACCAGACCGCGTGCGAGATGATGAACATCACCAGGATCACACCGCCGACTATTTTGAGTGAGCTCCAGCTAAAAAACATCCGCATCAGGTTACCCGTGATGTTCCCGCTGCTCGCGCCACCGGTCGCGACCAGGATCTGCAAACCCGAATCGTAATAAGGCTGCGAGAAGTCCATGAAGGCATGACGTTCCGCTGTGATACTTATCGCTGCAATGGCTACATCGGCCTGGCGGCTCTTAAGGGCGTCGAGCATTTGTGGCACTGTCTCCACGTTGCGCATCTCAAATTGCAAACCGGCTTCCTTAGCCACCGCCTCCCATAAATCGATGCTGAACCCGGCCAGCCTCCCACTCTCAGTGAACGAAAATGGTTCCACGGGCTTTGTTACGACGCGGATCTTCTGCTGGCCGAATGAGCTGGTCGCGGCCAGGCAGCAATACGCAATCGTGGCAAGGATTCGACGGAGGTCTGAGTTCATGCGCGAAGATCCTACGGCGCTTTCAAAATCGGGACGATTTCGGTTTGGATAGGTTGCCCGGTGACTTCGATATCCTTGTCTCCCACATAGACATCGATCTCCGAGCGGACACCGAACTTACCTTCGAGATAAATCCCGGGCTCGATGGAGAAACAAACACCGGGTGTGATGCGCCGCGAATCGCGCGTCTCGAAGTTATCGATATTGACGCCGTTGCCATGGCCTTCTTCGCCGATGGAATGGCCGGTGCGATGCGTGAATTGCTCACCGTATCCGGCGCGCTTGATCACGCCTCGGGAGACGTCGTCCACTTCTGCGCCGCGAATGCTTTTGCCTTCGCGCACGTTTTTGCGGACGAAGTCAGTCGCCTTATCCCGCGCTTCCCGAACGATATTGAAGATGCGAACAAACTCATCGGGGACGGTTTCGCCAACGTAACCCGTCCAGGTCTGGTCAGTGCAGATCGCGCCTGATTGCCGGAGCTTGCTGACAAAATCAAGCAGCACAAAATCGCCGCGCTTAATGGGTAAATTAGCCTCGAGGTTCGGGAAATAATGTGGGTTTGCCGTGTTTGCGTTGACGGCCACGATGCCGGTTTCGCGGGCCATTCCTTCCTCTTCCAGGCGTCGCGCGATGAACTGTTGGATGTCGTATTCGGTGACCGGCTTGTCGGCGCGAATGTTCCGCGCGATCTCGGCGAACGCTTCCAGCAGGATGCGATGCATCTTGTCGGACGCTTCGATGTGCGATTGCTTCTGCGTCGGAGTCAGGACGGCTTCGAATTGCTGGACCAGCTCCGCGCTCGTGACAATCTCCACGCCGAAAGAGCGCACGAGCTCAATCGTTCCCGCATCGACTCGCGAGATATAGGGAATGTCGTTCATCGGCGAATACTGCATCGCGACGCGCGGCGGTTTTTTCGCGGAGAGAGTTTCGCGGAGATGAGCGTGCTGTTCCTCCCAACCCCGATAGACCAGCCGTTTTCCCGGCAACGGATCGAGCTTGGCGCGCTCGATCGAGTGCACGATCTTGGTCGGTTCGCCGGCGGCAGGGATGTAGTAGAACCAGCGCCGCGAACCGGAGGCATTCTCGCCCAGCATGAGAATGCGTGGCGCGAGTGGGTCGCTCTTGCGGAAATCGTAGAAGAGCCAGCCGTC
>JBEEHU010000103.1:0-42241 GCA_041167565.1 Verrucomicrobiota bacterium
ATTTGGGGAGAAATGTCCTCTTTCGCGCCACGTTCGCGCAAAGCTTCGCCGCTGAGTTTCAGGACGATGCGCTTGTAGACGGGTGCTGGTGACTCGCTAGGCATGGCCGGCAATGATCAACAGAACCGCGCAGCGTTGGGAAGCAAACATTTCAGGCAATCCGCATTGGCGCGGCATGCCCTCGCAAGAACTCAGCGGCGCTCATCCGGCGTTTCCCTTCGAGCTGGACTTCGCCTAACGAGAGTGCGCCATCTTTGGCGGCGATTACAATTTCACCAGGCGCTTTGTTCGCCACAGCTACAACTTTCGCGCTGAAGATTTTCAATTTCAGATCGCGGCCCTCGGTCCCTTGGAAAACTGTGAAGGCGCCCGGCCACGGATCGAAGGCGCGGATCTTTCGCTCGATCAGCGCCGCGGATTCCGCCCAATCGATGCGGCCGTCCTCGCGCTCTAACTTGCCGGCATAGCTTGCGGCGGACGAATCCTGCGGAATTCGCGGAGCGTTCCCGGCCTGAATCAATTCGAGCGCTTCGTGTAACGCGCCGGGCGCGAGTTGCGCCAGTCGATCGTGCAGTGATCCACCGGTTTCGTTCGCCGCGAGTTCCGATTTCGCCTGGAGCAGGATGTCCCCGGTATCGATTCCTTCATCCATATGCATGACCGTGATGCCGGACTCCTGGTCGCCCGCCACAATCGCGGCCTGGATAGGCGCGGCGCCGCGATGCTGCGGAAGCAGCGATGCGTGCAAATTCAGGCAAGCGAGGCGCGGAATTTCCAGGATGGCTCGAGGGAGAATTTGCCCGTAAGCCATCACCACCGTCACGTCCGGCGCGAGCGCGCGGATCTGTGCGATCGCGTCCGGATGTTTGATCTTCTCCGGTTGCAAAATCGGGAGCGGACTCCCTTCCAACGCCGCTTTCACCGGCGGCGCTTCGATTCGCTGCGCGCGGCCGACGGGCTTGTCCGGCTGGGTAACCACGCCGACGAGCTCATGTTCGCGCGAGTTCTGCAGCGAATGCAAAACCGGCACGCCGATCTCGCCCGTGCCGATGAAAAGAACGCGCATGGCGCGTCAGAGCTCGATCCGTGGCGCCGGCGCGCGGCGACGAGGACGGCGCGGCGCGGTCCTTAGCGCCATCAATTTGTCACCGGCCGTGATTTCACGCTGGCCGACCGACGAAGCGCAGCCGGTGCAAAGATAATCGTAGATTTCCTTGTCCGGCAGAATCAGGAGTAGCCGTTCGCGCACCGGCATCGCGCTTTTGCACTTCTCGCAGTAGAGGCTCGAGGCTGTGAAATTCTCAAACTGCGGCTGGCTCATGCGACCCATTCACGCCGTCGTTGACGCTTTCGAGGATGTGAAACAGAACTTTCGCCGGCGGCTCGGTCGCATCAATGCAGGTGATCCGGTCCGGACCGTAATAACCGAGCACCGGTTTGGATTCCGTCTCGTAAAGAGCCAGGCGGCGCTGGATCACTTCTTCGTTCGCATCGTCGAGACGATTGTCTTTCAACGCGCGCTTTTTCAAACGCGCAAAGAGCGCCTCCCGGTTCGGGCAGGATAGATGGAACACTCTCATCACATCGATCAACTCATCCATGATCTTGGCCTGACCCACATTTCTTGGAATCCCGTCGAGGACCAGAATATCGATATCCGGCTTGAAAACGTGGCTGTTAACGGCCGCATCGATCTGCGCTTTCCAGAGTTCGACCGTGATCTCGTCCGGCACAAGCTGGCCTTTACTCGAGTAATCGAGAAAAGCGCGACCCACTTTGGTGCGCGTATCGATCGACCGAAATACATCCCCGCAGGCGCAATGAAAAAAACGCGGGATGCTGCCGAGGGTGTGGCCTTGGGTGCCTTTGCCGCTGCCGGGTGCGCCAAAGAGGAGGTAGGTTTGGTATTTCATGAGCAGAGTTCTTTTGTATCGCAAAAGCTCAACGCCGCACAACCAATTCGCTGCCGGGTGCCCTGGATCGGCGAATGCTACTTCACGCCGACTGGCTCGACGTTCACACGCCGCCCCGCGCGATCGAAGCGCACCTGGCCGTCGACGAGCGCAAAGATCGTGTAATCCCGGCCGAGGCCCACGTTTTTGCCCGGCAAAAACTTCGTGCCGCGCTGGCGAATGATGATGTTGCCGGCGACGACCACTTCGCTTCCAAATTTCTTAACGCCCAGCCGCTTGCTGACGCTGTCCCGTCCGTTCTTGACGCTGCCTTGTCCCTTTTTATGTGCCATGAGATTACTCGGGTTTTTCGGACTCGTCCTCGCTCCTGGCCTTCTTCGCCTTGGAAGTTTTGCCGCCGAGGGTGATGCCGGTGATCTTGATCCGGGTCAATTTCCGCCGATGGCCGACGGTCCGGTGATAACCTTTGCGGCGGCGATATTTGAAAGCAATCACCTTCTTGTCTTTGCGCTGCTCGACGACTTCTCCGGTGACCGTCGCGCCTTCGATGAGCGGGCTGCCATGGGTGAGTTTGTCGCCGTCGCCATGAAAGAGGACATCGCCAAATACGGTCTTCTGACCCGCATCACCTTCGAGAAGATCGACATCGATGATGTCGCCCTCCGCGACGCGATGTTGTCTGCCACCTGTTTTGATAATTGCGTAAGCCATAGGAGAAAGCGCCTTGGGGAAAAGCCGCGCAAATTCACACAGATGCGCCGCTTTGACAAGGGGAAACCCGCCGATCATTTCCGCCCTCTGAACCGCTGATCACCAAAGTGATTTCGCCTTTTGCCGGGTGAGCCGTGTAGTAAGTCAATAATTCCGCCGCATTTCCCCGCCGGAATTCCTCGAATTTCTTGGTCAGCTCCCGTGCCACACAGATTTGGCTGTCCGGCATGATCTCCAGGCATGCCGCCAGCGTTTTCAAGATCCGGTAGGGCGACTCGAAGAAGACCGTGGTTTCCTCGCGTTCCGCCGCAGCTCGCAGCTCGCGTCCGCGTTGCCCGCTCTTCACCGGGAGAAATCCTCGAAAGCAAAACCGCTCCATTGAAATTCCCGAACCCGCCAGCGCCGTCAGAATCGCGGAAACTCCAGGCACGATCGTGTAGGGCAGGCCGCGTTCGATGCATTTTCGGATAAGACGCGCGCCGGGATCCGAAAGGCCTGGCATGCCGGCATCGGTGATTAGCGCGACATTTTCGCCGGCCGACAATCGCTCGGCGAGCTGTTCCGCGCGCATCGCCTCATTGTGTTCGTGATAACTGACGAGCGGTTTTCGAATCTCAAAGTGCCGGAGCAAATTCCCGGAATAGCGCGTGTCTTCCGCCGCGATCACGTCCGCCGACTTGAGAACTTCGAGCGCGCGCAACGTGATGTCGTTAAGATTGCCGATCGGCGTGGCGACGACGTAAAGCATGCCGGGATCAGTGAGCCCAAGGCTTCTATGATTGAATTGGCTGCCCGAACGGCGGCCGAAATTCCGGCGTTGTATCCGGCGCGAAGCCGTGACGCATGATGTTCTCGGTAACGACGCGCGGCACCAGGAACTGCAACAAGTAATCGCCGCCGCCGGCTTTGGTTCCGCCGCCTGACATCTTGAAGCCGCCGAAGGGATGGCGGCCGACCACGGCACCGGTGCAGGAGCGATTGATGTAAACATTACCGGCGACGAGTTCGGCTTTCACGCGCTCGATGTTTGCGGGACTGCGCGAGAAAAATCCGGCGGTCAGCGCGTAGTCGGTGTCGTTCGCGACGCGGATCGCTTCGTCAAGGTCGCGAACGCGGATGACGCTGAGGACGGGCCCGAAAATCTCTTCACAGGAAAGGCGCATGTCCGGTTTCACGTCGGTGAAGATGGTCGGCGGGACGAAATAACCTTCCGCCGGAATGTCGGTGCCTTGATAGGCAAGGGTGGCTTCCTTTTTTCCAGCTTCGATCGTGTCGAGCATGCGGCGGTAGGCGGTCTCATCGATCACGGGACCGACGGTGATGCCGGGCGTCTCAGGATTGCCGACCCGCAGGCTCGCGGCCGCTTCCACCAAACGCTTGATGACGCGATCGTAGTTTTCCTCCAGAACGATCAGGCGGGAAAGCGCGGAACATTTCTGGCCCTGATATCCGAACGCGGAATAAATCGAATCGACGATCGCCTCGTCGAGGTCAGCGTCGGAATCGACAATGACGGCATTCTTGCCGCCCATTTCGCAGACGACGCGTTTGAGTTCGAGCTGACCAGGCAGAGTCTTCCCGGCGCTTTCCCAGATTCTGAGCCCGACTTCGCGCGAGCCGGTGAACGCGATCATGTGGATGTCTTTGTGATCGACGAGATGCTGGCCGATGATCCGGCCCTTGCCGGGCAGGAAATTCAGCACGCCGGGAGGGATGCCCGCTTCCTCAAACATTTCCATCACCATCGCGCCGCAGACGGCGGATTGCTCGGCGGGCTTCATGATGACGGTGTTGCCCGTGACCAACGCGGCGGAGACCATGCCGGTCAGGATTGCCATCGGAAAATTCCACGGCGCGATGACAAGCGCGACGCCGCGCGGCCAGTAGTGCTGATAGCTTTCTTCGCCAGGCACGTGCTGGGTGAGCCGCGGCAGACCGCGCAAGCGCATTTGTTGCGCGTAGAAGAGGAGGAAATCAATCGCTTCACGGATGTCGCCGTCGGCTTCGGCCCATGGTTTACCGACTTCGAAAACCTCGAGAGCGGAGAGCTCGAAGCGCCGGCGGTCCATGATGGACGCGACGCGCTCAAGTAATTCCGCGCGATGCTCAACGCTGACGCGGCACCAATGTTCGAATGCCTTGCGCGCGGCTGCGACCGCAGCTTCCGCTTCCGGGATTCCAGCTTCGGCCACCGCGCCGACGACTTGCGTCGGCGAACTAGGATTAATGGAGTTAATGAGGCTGGCGGTCCAAATCTTCTGGCCGTCGATGACGATGGGGTATTTCTGGCCCAAGCGGCCGCGCACCTCGCGAAGCGCAGCCTGCATCTTCTCCTGGCTGGCGCGGTGGACGAAGTTTACGAGGGGCGCGTTTTCGTAGGTGTCGCCCGGCGGCGTGTCCAGCGTATCGCCGTTACGAGAATGAGCGGCGACCCGTGTTCCGATTAACGACTCGGGATCCCGCAGCAATTGAACGGCTGAGGCTTTGTCGGAAAACTTCGCCTTCAAGAATCCTTCATTGGAGGTGTTTTCGAGCAATCGCCTGACGAGATAGGACATGCCGGGGAGCAATTCGCCCACGGGACAATACTCGCGCACGCGATAACCCATCTCGACTAGAGCGCGCTTGATCGGGCCTGCCATTCCGTAAAGGAGCTGGAACTCGAACCGGCTTTTATCGATGCCCAGTTTCTCCGCGTAGGCCTGCGCGTGCGCGATGCTGCGGACGTTATGCGAACCGAAGGCGGCCGTGACGATTGCTTCGTTATCGAGCAGAATGCGGGTGCATTTTTCGAAGCAGGCGTCGCTTTGCGGCTTTTGCAGGAAAACGGGGCAGCGCCAGCCGTTCTGGGCCGCTTTGATCTTCTCGTAATCCCAGTAGGCGCCTTTGACCAAGCGAACGGTGAAGCGCGTGCCGCGGACGCGGCCCCAATCGAGCATGTCGCGCAAATCGCGCTCGGCGTCGCGCAAGTACGCCTGGATCACGATGCCGGCATGCGGCCAATCGTGGAATTCCGGCTCGGCGAAAAGCGACCGGAAAAGTTCGAGCGTTGTATTTTTGTGGGCGTAACTTTCCATGTCGAAATTGATGAACGCGCCGACCTCTCGCGCGCGCCTCAGGATCGGACGCAACTTCGGGGCAAGGTGCGCGATCGCAGCCGCCGGGTCGGCCGGATTCATCTGCGAATAGAGCGCGGATATTTTGACGGAAACGTTCACGACCGGGAACAGCTCGGTGTTCTTGCCGAGCGGATCGGTCCAGCCGCGAGTTTGTTCGGCCAATCCATCCAGCAACTCGAAACAGCGCGCGGCATATTCGTCCGCTTCCCGTTCGCTGACTACTGCTTCGCCGAGGAGATCGACGGTGAATCCGATTCGCTGCTGCCGGCGCTTGCGCAGGGTATTCATCACGTCGTCGGGATTTCGCCCCGCGATGAACTGCCGCGCCATGCCGGAGACGTTCCAGCGCAGAATCGGGGCGGTGAGCCATGGAAGAATGCGGGCGGTGCGCAGACCGGCGTGGAGGAACGGCACCGGGCCGTTGCGCATATCGGCGAAATATTCTTCCAGGTGCTGGACGATGTCACGCGAGCTGCGGAGCGACGCAAGGACATCGACGAAGCGGAACATTTGGACTTTGAAATGCTCGTCCCGCATCGAGAACGCCATCATCCGCTGGTAAAAACCCGCTTTGGTGAAAACGGATTCGGGGTACCGGTCCACCAGCTCGAAGATTCGCTCACCCCGCTGCTCGATCTCGCCCTGTAGAGAACTCATGGCGCGATTGTAAGGCCGAGCCTGAAGTTCGGCAAAGCCGATCAATCACCCCTTAGAGGAGTGAAGGAGGAAGCCGGCGAAGGGCGATTCGACAATGGTGGCCAACTGCGGCCGGAAGGCGAGAGGCGAGCGATCCTCAACGGTCGCGAATCCTCTTGGCGAGGTATCGCTCAGGGACACGAATCACCTCCGGAGAGGGCTCATTCGAAGGCCAAATCCTTTGAGACCCAGGGAAAATCTGGGTCTTCGTGAAGGCTGGCACGGCGTGTGCTATGGTAATTATAGTCAACCTAACCACTATAGACACCGCCACCATGAAAAAAGCTCTTCTCCTTGCAACCGTCCTCTTCTCCCTCGCCGCTTCATCCTCCTTCGCTGACGCGCTCCTTTTTACCGTCAACGCCACTCCGTATGATCGCCAAATGGCACGTATCCGTCCGGTGCTGACAGCTTCAGCCCACGCTTCCGCCAATCGCGTCTCGCTACCGTTGGTGAACCAATGGATGAGCGACCTCCGGTCCATCCCCTACGGCTTTACGGCCATGTGGAAAACACCGGCCGAGGCCCAATCCGGTGCCCCGGCGGATTGTAAAGCCAAGGCAGTCGCTCTCTACGAAAAGATGCAGAAGAACGGCGCCACCAACGTCCGATTGGTAATCGGCAAACGGACTTCGAGCAGCCGGCAGACCCACGCCTGGCTGGCTTGGGAGACAGAAGGCGGCAGCTACGTTCTCGATCCAACCTTCAACTGGACTGCCTGCACCTCAGGCCAAGTCGGCAGGAGCAATTATCAACCACTCTATGCCTACGCGGGCAGCAAGAAATTCCAAGCGGCGTCGACTCTCGTTGCCCAAAACTAATTCCAGACTTAATTCGTGTGAGAGCGGCGCTGCCTGGGCAGCGCCGCTCTCATTTTAACGGCAGGTGGCCTCCTTAGGAGAACCCTCCAAGAGATATGGCCAAAGATTTGCACTTGCCGCGGCAGTTTATGTGTTCTCCTTTGTCGCCAATGAGAGTCGTCTGCGCGCTGATTTTTTTTCTAATGTCCTCGTGTGCCATTTTCCGAGGCACCGCACGACAGTCTCTCGTCGGAGAATGGCGCTACGTCGACGCGGTTCAAAGCTGCCATTACATCTTCAAAGGTGACGGCCTCTTTGCGGGTGAGGTCACCAATCGCGCGAAGCTGGTATCGAAGTTTACTGGCCGGTGGTCGATGGAGGGTAAGACGATCCTCTACACCTATATCAGTGACGCTTTGGGCAGAATCCCAGCAGGCGCGACAGACCGCGACAAAATTCTACGCATCCAAAAGGATTCTTTCGTCATCGAAGCGGCGGACGGAAGCCAACGTAGATATTCCCGGATCAAATAAGGGGAATGGCCCGGCACCCGGTCGGCCGCGCGGCAAGCTTGCCAAACTCGGAGATTTTGAAGATAAAGCTTCCAAATAAAGCAGGATTGGTGCTATAACCACACTAATCGCCATAATTATTCGTAACTCACCTGCTGACCGGTCGCCTAATCATGAAAAATAATTTGTCCCGCAGAATATTCCGCAAACTCGCTTCCCTCGGTTGCGCCACTCTCTTGCTTAGTTTGGGCACGGGGTGCAGCCAAAAGGTCGTTCTCACCCCAGGCGAAGACGATCTCGTTGTCTTGAACGGATGCGTCGTTTCGGCCTGCAATTATCTCGCCGTCGTCAAAACCCAGCATACCCTCGACAAGAATTTCTGGGCGAAGATCCTTCTCGTGCGTTTCGAGAATCATCCGGCTGGTCATGCCTACTGCGTTTGGGAAACCGAAGGCAATATTTATGGCTACGATCGGAACTCCGGTGCCTTCCCGATTCCCGTTTACACGCGCGATCCGCGAGCGATCGCAATCGTCCTCGCTCAGGAATTATCCAGGATTTTAAACGAACCCATGGCCGTGAGCCGGGCGGAGTTCGTCAATTCCAGTGAGGCCGAACTCTACACCTTCGGGTCCCTGGAGCAGACAGCTTCTTCTTCCCCGATGGCGCTTTTCGTCCAGATACCGTCTCTGACGAAGCCGTAGCGCTCGAAAAAAAAGCGCGATCATTTCGGATCGCGCTGCGAAAGCCAAAGGAACGTGACGTGACTTTTGGTTTTTAGTAAGTGACTTCCTGGCCCGCGTCTTCTCTTATAGCAACGGCTATGCCAGGCGTCGGCTGCGATTGGCTGATTGAATGACCTCGTCCCCGTTGCCCTCCAATTCCGATCTGGCGGAACTGCTGGCGCGAAAAGCCGAGACAAGCTGCGGGATTTTGGTTCGCGCTTTCAAGCGAGCGGCGCGAAGTGCATTCCTCTGGCCGGATCGCGCCGCGGATTTGCACGCTGCCGGTCGCCCGCTTGCCGAACTGCACGGGGTCGGGCCTTTCATTGCCAGACAATTGCGAGAGTGGATTGAAAAGCCCTCGCAGGAACGGGAGACGGTTCCTGCAACCCGCCGCGATTTCCTTACGCGAGCTGACGCGCGGGTCATCCTCGCCAAAGACCCGGGGTGGGCGGGCCGGCTTCGCGGCGATCTGCAAATGCATACTCGCTGGAGTGACGGTTTCGCGGGCGTTTTGGAGATGGCGCAGGCGGCGGAGGAGCGGGGCTACGAATACATCGCAATCACCGACCATTCCAAAGGACTGAAGATAGCCGGCGGCATCAATGAAGAAAGCCTTGCGCAGCAGGCGCTCGAAATCAGAGAGGCGAACGTCGCTATGCGCGATTTCGGAGTCACGGTCCTGCGTTCGATCGAGATGAACCTGAATCCGCGGGGCGAGGGTGACATGGATCGAAAAGCGCTGGCGCGTCTCGATCTGGTGCTCGGTGCTTTCCATTCGGCACTGCGCAAAAAGGAAGATCAGACCGAGAGGTACCTTGCTGCGTTGCGCAACCCCGACATCCAGATTCTTGGGCACCCGCGCGGCCGGATTTACAACTACCGCATTGGCCTGAAGGCAGACTGGCCGCGCGTGTTCGCGGAAGCCGCCCGGCTCGACAAAGCGGTTGAGATCGACAGTTATCCCGATCGCCAGGATCTGAACGTGGCGCTGCTCAAGATCGCGCGGAAAGCCGGCGTCCGAATCTCGTTAGGCACCGATTCCCACCACGCTCACCAACTTGAATTCATCGAGCTTGGATTGGCGGCTGCATTGAAGGCAAAAATTCCGCCCGATCGCATCGTAAACTTCATGGACTTGCAGAATCTGAAGCGCTGGGTGAAAGCGGTCCGTAGCCGCTCGGCTTGAGCTCTATTTTTTCGGCTCGGCGCCCCAAATTCTTTCGAGGAAACCCACGCGTCCAGAGCCGACGTGATACGCTTCGAAATCCGCGGGATTTTTCAGGTAGTATTTTTGGTGGTATTCCTCGGCCGGATAAAAAGGCATCACAGGCAGGATTTCGGTCACGATCGGTTTCGGGAATTTGCCTGATTTACCGAGCTTCTCCTTCGAGGCTTCCGCCGCGCGTTTCTCCGCTTCCGTTCCGTAATAGATGGCCGCCTGGTAGCTCAGGCCGATGTCGTGAAATTGTCCGTCGGCCTGCGTGGGATTGATTTGCCGCCAAAAAATATCGAGCAACTGATCGTAGGAAATTTGCGTTGGATCGTAGGTCACGGCGATCGCCTCGCGATGTTGCGTCCGGTGCGCGGAAACTTTTTCGTAGTTCGCGTCGTCCTGGCTGCCGCCCGTGTAACCGGCCACTGTTTTGACGACGCCCCGGGCGTTATCGTAGGGCGGTTGCATGCACCAAAAACATCCGCCGGCAAAGATCGCCGTCTTCGTCCCGCCGGGGGTGGGCTCCGCGGCGCTGCAAATGTTTGTGGTCGCCAGCGTCGCAAAAGCGAAAATCAGAGTAACGAATTGCCTTATCATTGGAGTTAAGTAATCACGTCTGTTCACTCTCCTGAATCAAATGGCTATCTCCGAAGATATCTCTGCGCCAGCATTCCAGGCGGAAATCGTACTGGATGATGCGCTGACGCCGCTGAATTTGTACGAATTGTTTGGTCGAACCGCGCCTCTCCAGGTCGATCTTGGTTGCGGCGATGGTTCGTTTCTGGCCGCGTCGGCTGCGGCGAATCCCGGGCAGGATTTTCTCGGGGTTGAGCGCCTGCTCGGGAGAACCCAAACTGCCTGCCGCAAAATCATCATGGGCGAGTTAACGAACGCCCGCGTCTTGCGCTGTGATATTTCCCGCGCGGTCCAATCGCTCCTTCCGCCGGGTTCCGTTGATTTCTTTCATCTGATGTTTCCCGATCCGTGGCCAAAGCGACGGCATGCATCGCGTCGGATTGTTACGAAAACCTTTTTCGCTTTCATTCACCAAACGCTCGCCCCGCACGGCACGCTGCGCATCACGACAGATCAGCACGATTATTTTCGCAAAATCGAATCGCTGGCGGCTACCTCACCGGGATTCGTCCCGACCGTTGACGAACAAAGGCAATCCGGCTCGAGCACTTTCGAGAAACGGTTTCGGCAATCAGGCACAGAAATCTACCGACTCGTGCTCCGAAAAGTTTCGCCGTTAAGGAAGCCCCTGGCTTCCCATTGATCGCGAAAAACCTTGATCTGCACCGCGCCCGTCTGGTCCTGACGGAGCAGTTGGATGCCGCGGACGCGAATTCCTTCCACCCACTCCTCTTTGATACGTTCGCTTTCCGGAAAATCGCGCGACGTCGCTACAATCGCCCGCGGCTGCACGCGGTCGAGAAACAGAGTGGAGGCCGAGTTGCCCGTGTAATGCTGGCCCTTTATCACGATGTCGGCGCGAAGATCGGGATAGTGCTCGATGAGAAAATTCTCCGTTGCGATGCCGCTGTCCGACATGAGCAACGCGACGGGCTTCCCGGAAACAACGAGTTGAAGAACCAGCGTCTGATCGTCCGCGGCGTCGCTATGGAAATCACGCGGCGGAAACAGGATCCTCGCTTTGATGTCGCGCGTCAGATTCAATTCATCACCGGCGGCGCAAAGCCTGCGGATGGCGACCTGGCTTGCGAGCATCCCAATTAATTTTCGATGGACCGGGGACCGATCCGCCGCACTCGTATCGATTACCTGCCGGGGGCGAAAATCGAGAACAACTCCTTCAGCTCCCCCGATGTGGGCGGCATCGCCGTGCGTCAGCACCAGGCCCTCGAGCCGGTTCACGCCGCGCGAACGCAAATAGAGTCGCAAGCTTCGATCGTAATCACGTTCGGGCCCCGCATCGAAGAGCCAGTCGCCGTCGCGTGTCCGAACATGGATCGCCGCGCCGGATCTGAAATCGAGCACATTGATTTCCAGGTTCGCGCGATCCGGCCAATGCGGATGCTCGAGATAGAAATGTCCGCCCGGCATTTGGGCGAAAAGATGGACGGCGCCGAGAATCATCTTGGTCAGGGCCCAATTGGCGTTGTTGAAAACTATGGAGAGCCACGATGAAAAAGGCGCGACGATCATCGAGAGCAAGCCGACCGCCAGAACAAAGAATGCGATCGGGACCACCACGAGATTCGCGAGCAACGAGATCGGCGTGACGAGATGATAAATCCAAAGCATCAACGGCAGCGACCCGATCCACGCGGCGAAGGAAACCGAGCTGGCCCGCGCCAGCCAGGAAAGCAGACGGCTCGTTAAACGGCGGCGCGCATTGAAGAGGCTTCGCGGCAGGAAGGAGTCCGATTCAAATTGACGCTGGAGAAATCGGAAAGTCGAATCGGCGAGCAGAACGATGGCTGCGACGACGGAGAACGATAGCTGGAACCCGATCGAGAAGAGCTCGTTGGTATCCCAGCAAAGCAGCAAAGTGGCGGCGGCCGCGAGGCTGTTAAGCGCGAACACCTTTCGCTCCACCAAAAATCCTGCCAGCAGCACGGCGCTCATCACCGCGGCGCGGACGCTGGAAGTATGCAGACCGGTAACCGCCGCATAAAAAAGGAGCGCGGGAATAATGAAAACGATCGCCCAATTCCTCGGCAACCGGATGACCGAAGTAAAAATCCAGAGTAGCCGGGCGACGATCCCGACATGCAATCCGGCCACGGCGAAAAGATGCAGCGTCCCGGTTTGCTGAAACGGTTCCTCGATGTCTTCGGGAGTTTGATGACGCAATCCCAGGACCATTCCGCTGATCGAGCCAGCTACATCGGCTGACTGCTCCAGGTCGCGGCAGAGAGTCGTTTGCATCCACCGCCGCGATTGCTTGGCCGCTCGCAGAATTGCATTTCCTCCGCCATGGCTCAACACCGCTCCATTCTCGGGATAACGAACGATGAACTGACGCTGGACATCCTGCCGCGCCAGATACGATCGCATATCGAACTCGCCGGGGTTTCGTGGCGACGCAATCTGCTCGACCGTGCCGAAGAGTTTTACTTCATCACCGAAGGCAACCGCATGCCGCCATCGAGCAAACAGTTTGGCGCGCCGCGGCCATATCTCGCCGTCGACTTCGATGGAATCGCTCTGCAATAAAAATGAAGCGGACCCATTTGGTGCAACCTTCGGCTCGCTCACGATATGTCCGATCACGCTGACCGGGCGCGGCTGTTCGCCGAGTTCGCGCGCGAGCCGCAGCGCCGGCGTATCGCTGCAGCGCAGACTGTGAATGGAAAAGAATCCCGCGGCCACCAGCGCATAGACCGCGATGGAATTGCGCGAGAACAAGGCGATCGCGGCAACGATCGCCAGCAAGATCGCAAGAATAGCCGAACAGTTCGGCCAGAAATCGGCCACGAGAATTCCGATGCCCGCCGCCATTGCCAGGCCGGCAAACGGTTGACGCGGCCATACCTTCAGCAGCTTCACGGTTCAGGGGGGATTTGAGGTTCTAGTGGGTAACGACCGGGGTTATGGCCGTGAAAGGTTTTGATTCACCGATCCAAGGTTATATGCTTGCGCGACCGTGCCGATTCCTTTTTCGAAAAAAAGCCGGAGGAACGTCGTTCGCCAGGCACCGGAGCCCGGCGCTGAGAACAAGCGTTCCACCCGCGTCCGGCTGATTCCGCGCGCCGATTGGCACAAGCGCAACTTTCTCACCGAAGTCCTCATCCCGTCGCTCTTCACGAAACGCGCCGGCGATCGCGCCCGGCCTTCGTTCCCAAAAATCCGGAAAGGAGAGATCGGCGTCACCTGGATCGGGCACGCTTCGTTTCTGATTCAAACGCACGAGTTCAATCTCCTGATCGACCCGATTTGGTCGAAATGGCTCAAGGTAATCAAACGCCTCAAGCAACCCGGCTTCGAAATTCATCATCTGCCTTCGATCGATTTCGTTTTGGTCACGCACGCGCATTTCGATCACCTCGACCGGCGGACTCTCGCGAAGGTCGCGGCCGATCAGCCGATCGTGGTCCCGATCGGCGTCGGTAACCTCGTGCACGATCTCGGTTTCAACATCGTGCATGAACTCGATTACTGGCAGACGATCAAGCTCGGCCCGATCGAGGTTTCGTTAACGCCCTGCGCGCATTGGGGCGCCCGGTTTCTGGCCGATCTTCATCGCGGCTTCGGCGGGTTCGTGATCAAAATGGATGGGCGGACGATTTTTCATTGCGGCGATAGCGCCTACTTCGATGGCTTCAAGGAAATAGGCGACCGGCACGAAATCGAGATCGCGTTGCTCCCGATCGGCGGCTACGACGCGCCGACGGGA
Organism: Verrucomicrobiota bacterium; assembly: GCA_041167565.1. GTDB lineage: Bacteria > Verrucomicrobiota > Verrucomicrobiia > Chthoniobacterales > UBA10450 > AV80. The sequence continues at coordinate 14,053 of JBEEHU010000103.1, forward strand.
CGCGAAGTGCACATGAATCCGGAGCAGGCCGTCCAGGCTTTCGTCGAACTGCGCGCGAAGACTTTGGTTCCGATGCATTACGGCAGTTTTCGTTTGGGCTATGAACCGCTGGACGAACCGCCGGCACGTTTGCTGGCCGCGGCGCGCGAGGGCGGCATCGATGACAAAGTTCTCCTGCTCACCGAGGGGACGCCGGTTGTGCTTTAGTGAATTCGCAAGGCCTGAAAGGCAATCTCGTCGGAGCGCTCGGCGCGGGGCTTGTTGTCATTCTATTCTGTTTAGCTCTCCTCTGGCGCGATCCGCTTCTTTTTTGGAATGACGACTACGAGCTATCGATCCTGCCGGTTTTCGCCGACGTGGCGCGGAGCTGGTCGGAAGGTCATCTCCCGCTGCTAAGTCCGTACTCCTGGGTCTGCGGGAATCTCGCGGGAGAATTCCAATACGGAACCTTCTCTGTCTTCGTCAACGCCGCGGTCGTTTTGATTTGGAAATTTCCGCTCTCCTTTCCGCAACAGGCAGCGGCGCTTTCGATGACGCATCTTTTTGTTCTCGCCATGGGCGGATACCTGCTCGGGCGCGGACGAAATTTCTCCGCGCCGCTCGCCCTGATGGTGGCGCTCATCGCAGCGCTCAACGGCTGGATCATTTGTTGGGGCGCGACCGATTGGTTCGGCGCGCTGGGCGCCTTCGCCTGGTTTCCCTGGGCCTGGTGGGCGCTCGAGCGAAGCCTGGATCCGAATCGAAGCCGATACCGATTTCTCTGGCCCGCGCCTTTCGTTTATCTGCTCGTTACCGGCGGTTTTCCCTACACCGTTCTGATGCTGGCGCTGCTCGCGGGCTGGCTTGCGCTCAAATCCATCGCGCAAACACGAAGGTTATCTTCAATCTGGCCGCTCGCGGTCGGCTTGCTTCTCGGCCTCGCCCTTTCCGCGCCGGCGTGGCTGGCCGTCTTCGATTATGTCCAGGGCTCGGTGCGCGAAGCCGGCGATAACGCTTCGCATTTCCAATGGCTGGTTCCGATCCGCGCGCTTCCCGGTTTCATCCTGCCGAGCTGGACTGTGAACTGGATCGATTTTTCCAATCGCTCCATGCCGCACACCGCGACGGAACTCGCGGCAGGACTCGTCCCCCCGGCCGCGCTTCTTGCGGGATTCCTCGTCTTTCGGCGCGCTCTTTTTGAGCGGATCAAATGGGAAGTTGGTTTGCTCGTGACCGTCCTGATCATTTCGATGCTGCCGAGCGCAAACGTTTTTCGCTGGAGCTTTCGCTGGCTCCCTTTCCTCCATGTCGTGCTCGCGCTCTGTGCCGCGGAGTCACTGAGGATGTTCGCTGAATCCAAAACCGTCGTCATGCGGAGACCTGGCGTAATCGGCTTCGTCCTCACTGTCATCATGGTTGCGGTTGCCTTATGCATCGGCGCGAATGGCGATCACGCTTTTCCATTTATCTGGATCACTCTCGGGATTGGCGCCGTCTGGGCGCTTCTGGAAATGTTCCCGATCATCCAAACGTGGACCCCGGCAGTCCTGACGGCGGCTTCGTTGCTGGCCACTTACCTCTGCATTTCGCCGAACTGCGGCGTGCCGAAGTACCATCTTTCCCAACGATTGACCCAGCCCAGTCCGCTCGATCAGCAGCGTCTGTATCTGAGCATCTATCCGCCACCAGAGCATGCTTATCGCGTGGAGAAAAAAGCCGGACCTCTCGGCGAAGTCGTTAGGCCGGGCAGCACCTCCATGTGGGGCGGTGTTCCGTTCATCAACGGTTACAGCCCCATTCGCCCGGCCGGCGTGGCGCGTGAATTCAATTTCAGCATTCATGGCGAAATCGATTTCGCGATCGCGAAACGATTGCTCGAATCCGAAGCCGGTCCGGATGGCGAGATGGCGCGGTTGGGGATCGACGGCGTCATTGTTGCGCCCGAAATGCAGTTGATCCCGCCGGCCGATGAATGGGGATCAGTTTACTCATCGACGGAAGGAATCGTGTATCATCGGCGCGGCCCGCCATTGCCGCGAGCGCGCTCCGTCATCAAAATCGATTCCCGGCCTAACGAGCAATTCGCCACGGCCGATGTTTCGCGCATCGTAAACGGACGCAATCGACTCGAGATGGACGTCAGAGTTCCGCTTGGTGACAAGCCGGCCTTGCTCACGATCTCGCGTCCCTTCTTTCACGGTTATCGCGCAAGACTCGGCGACCGTTCCCTGCAAGTCGTTTCCTATCGCGGTTTGATGCCGGTGATTGAAGTGCCAGCCGGAATGCATGGCCGGTTGAGATTATATTACCGGCCTTATTGGCTGGTTTGGTGCGCGGTTCTTTCCGGCGCCAGTTTGTTATTCATTATCGGGGCCGCGATCAAAGCGAAGACCGGCCGGACTCAATCAGTCGCGTAGAAGTCGAATTGTTTTCGTCAGCAACATCGAACCAGGTGGAGTTGGCGCTTCCTTGTTCGAACAGGTGACGAAAACTTTGGCGGGCTGTCCGTTCTTTGCCGCTAACAATAAGGGTGCACCCGACGGGATCACCTGTTGTCCTTCGGCCAGCGGCTCCTTGGAAATGAGCGCGCCGGTTTCCAAATTCAGAATCAATAGATCGCCGGAATCTGTGACGGCAACCACCACGGCCGAGCCATTGCCCACATCGCCAATTGCCATGGGCGTCGAGACCGATTCGCCCTCAGGGCTGCGCCACCTTTCGCGCAACGTCTCGGGGTCGAGAGCGACAATGCCGGCCTCTCCGCAGGAGATCAGCAGCAATGCCTCTCCCTTGTTTTTCTCGGCAATGCGAGTGCCGTGCGTCTCCACGGCCCCGTCAATTTTTGTACTGGTGCGGGTTTCACCCGTGCTTGGATCGAGCGCTCTGACCATTCCATTCCGGCTCGTGGCGAAGATCAACGAGCGACCATTCACTTCCGCGACGATCGTCCCGCTCTTTTCGCCGCCCTCGTTATTTTTCCAGATTGGTTCGCCATCAATTCCGCGCAGGGCGCACACGGTCCCATCCCCCAGGGTAACAATGACGCGTCCAAATTTTTCGCCCGCGATCTTCATCACCGCGAGAGCGAGCGGCACCGGCAATTCGCGCCGCCATCCTTGCGCTCGCTTCGCGCCGCTCACCATTACGATGTCGCCCGAAAGACCCCCGCCCGCGACGTCGGACAGGTTCGGTCGCGCCACGAGAAAATCGGTCTCGCCATCGCCATCCACGTCCGCCAGGAACGAAGCGGTAGAAACATCTCCGCGCGGATCGAGCGGAATCGCATCCAGCTTTTTGCCGTCATCCGCGCGATAAACGAAGAGATCGGTGTGAGCCTCCATGATAGTTGGCGGGCCGGGTCCAGCGACGGCGATGGCGGCAACATGAGATTCGCCCCAATCGCCCACCGCCGGCGCAGCCTCGTTGTCTCCGCTTTCGAGAAGGGCGGCGCCGCGATGCAAGGTGGTTTCGAATGGCTCCCGGGCCGTCCACAAACGTACGCCCGTCGCCGCATCGAAAGCGGCGAGGTTCGGTTCAAAGCGCGGCGCCGCGAGCAACTCTACGAGCAGATCGCGGCTTTGGCCGTGAATGATCTGCGGTTCGCTCGCGCCTGGGCTCTCTTTCGCCGGGATCTCGGGAACAACCCGCCGCGACCAATCCTGGCTTTCCGGAGGAAGCACGCAGGCGATCTCACATTCCCGCATTTCGTTGCCGGTGTGTTTGTTGAGAATTATGCGGCTCCTCCGCGGATGATCGCGGTCGCTTAACACGAGCATCGGACTCAATTCGCGGTTGAACGATGCGCCCCAGAGCGATTTGCCGTCGGCGCTTAAAGCCCGAATGCCTTTGCCCACTTCTCCCAGGAAAATTTCCGCCTCGCCATTAACCCGAGCAATGAAGCCCGAGGTCTCGCCGGTGGAGATCTCCTGGCGCCAGCGCGTTTGTCCCGTCGTTGGATCGACGCAAATAAGCGCGCCTTCGATCCGCAAGATCAGGCCGCCGTCGGGCGCGCGAGCGATTTGATTTTTCTCGACCAATTGCTGTTGCGACGGAACGACATCCTCGCGTTTCCATAAAACTTTGTTATCGCGCAGACGCACCGCCGCGATCAACGGCTTCGGCTCGTGCGCGCTGTCGCGGAAAACCATGATCCATTCGGCCGTCCCATCACCATCCAGGTCCGCAAAGAAAAACTGGAGCAGCTCGCGGTTGGGATCGTTCCGCGGAAGTTTTCCCTGGAAACGTGTTTCGCCAGTCGCGCCATCGATCACCATCCAGTCGGTTTTGGAAATGAACGCGATCTGAGTCCGGCCGTCATTGTTCCAATCCTCGACATAGGCGCTCCTGATCCCGGCAAAATCTTTTTGCCACGCGATCCGACCGTCTTTGAGCGAAAGAAGTCCGGCGTGATAGGTCTTATCTCCCGGGAGATTCCCAGGATTTGCGTCGATCGTTTTCCCGCAGAAAACCAAACCATCATTTCCGGGCGCGGCGCATCGCATGACCCACGGAGTGGGCACCCATTCCGTAATTCCGAATTCCAGTTCGCGCAGCGTCACGCCTTTCGCGCCATCGACCACGAAGAATTTGTTTTCGTCGCTGGAGATCACCAGCTCGTTGACGCCGTCCCCATTCTGATCGCCCACGATCGTCGGCCAGGCGTTATCCACTCGCGGGGCGGGCCCGAGCCATTTCCAAAACGGCGTCTCGCGATCGGGGCGAAGGCAAAGGAGATCGATCTGCCGCCCGCCCTGCGCGTCCACGACATTCCGCGTCCCAGCGCTGAGCACCACTTTGCCGACGGACCCTCCGAGATCGAACCCGCGGAAGGAGCGGGCGTTTCCATCGCTTGTCGGAAAGCTCCGCAGAGTTCTTTTCGTGGCGCCCGAGATGACGCCCACTTCTGTGATGAAATTGTGGGCGAAATCCTCGACGCCATCGCCATCGACGTCGCCCACGTTGATGAAGCCTCCCTGAACATCAAAGCGCGCGATGCTCCAGGCGGGCTGCGCCTGGTCGAGCGACAGGTAAACCCGCGCCGTGTCCGCTTTGCGCACCGCGACTGATTCGGCGCGCTCGTAGTGGCCGGGCTTCGTTGCGCGCACGGTGTGGATGCCGGTGTCGAATTCGATCCGATCGATCCGCGTCCCGAACGGTTTCCCATCGACTTCGATCTGCGCGTCAGCGGGGAAAGCTTCCACGTCGAGCGTGCCTTTTTCGTGAACGAGATCGACTACTTTCTCGATTCGCGATCGCCGCTCGACCTCGATGTTTTGCTCGGTCGTTTGGAAATTTGCGGCCTCAAACTTTAGCGCGTGCGGTCCGGCGGGGAGGCGCAGAACAGGCCGGGCGGGATCAAAGGCCGTGGCGCGTCCATCGATGCTCAAGCGCAAATCGGATGGCGGCGGAATGGGATTAAGCGCGAGATTGATTTCGCCTTTCTGCACAAACCACCAAACTGCGGCCCCCAGGACAGCGCCGGAAACGAGGCCCGCTGCGATATTGCGCCGAAGCGCGCGCCATTTTTCGCGCTGTTTGAGATCGTTGTAATTTACGCCGAGCAATCCCGCCGCGAGCTTCAGCTTCGCGTTCCGTTTGCCGTCGCCTTCTTCTCGAGCGTCCGCCGCGATCGGTTCCGTGCGTTGATCGGTCAGCTCTGCCTCCGGACTCACGCGGAAACGGATTCCGGGTGGGAAACATTCAAGTTTCCCGCTCTCCGGTTTGTCGCTCGCGTTCGGCTCGCCCTCCACGATCAGGCAAAGCACGCGGTCTTCGCGGCCGAGCGATTTGAAATAGATGATCTCTTCGTTCACCCAGCGCGAGATCGCTGCGTGGGGCGAGCAAATTACGATCAGATAACGCGATTGGCGCAGCGCGTCGTTGATGTTGTCGCTCAGGTTCGCCGAGCTCGGCAATTCTTCGCGGTCCCGAAAGATCGGCGGATTTTTTCGGCGCACCACGCCGTCGCGGCCGGGCTTCCCGAGCAAACTGCGCGGCGGCCGGTAAGTTTCCAGGGCGCGATGCAGCCAGTCGCCCCATTTCCGGTCGAGGTGGCTGTAACTGATGAAGGCCCAGTATTTGAATTCAGCCCCGCCGGTATCTCGTGGGCCGGTCATCGCTGCGGCGTAGCGTGGAGACTAATAAACGTCGCGCTTGTAACGCTTGTCGCTCTTCAGTTTTTCGACGTATTCGTTCGCGGCGTCCACATCTTTGCCGCCCTGTTCCTGCACGATCTTGCGCAAGGCGGCGTCCACATCTTTCGCCATCCGCCGCGCGTCGCCGCAGACAAAGAAATGCGCGCCTTCACCCTCCACCCACTTCCAGATCTCCGCCGCGCTCTCCATCATCTTGTCCTGCACGTAAACCTTTTTCTCCTGGTCGCGCGACCAGGCCAGATCGAGGTGCGTGAGAACGCCGTCGCTTTTCATCTTATCGAATTCTTCCCTGTAAAAATAATTGCAGGACGCTTTCTGCGAGCCGAAGAAAAGCCAGTTCTTCCCTTTGGAGCCGGTCGCCTGGCGTTCCTGCAAATACGCGCGAAACGGCGCCACGCCCGTGCCGGGGCCGACCATGATGATCGGTGTGTTCCCGTCTTCCGGCAGGCGGAACTTCGAGGCATTCGGGAACACCGGGATCGGCACATTCTCGGCGCGCTCCGCCAGAAAAGTGGAGCAAACGCCGCCGCGTTTCCGGCCGTGACTTGTGTAATGCACGACGTCGATCGTGAAATGGACCTGGTCGGGATGCGCCTTCAGGCTGGAGGCGATCGAATACAAACGCGGCTGCAATTTCGCCAGGACATCGACGAATTCCTGCGGACTGATTTTGATCGACGGATGCTCGGTCAGGAAATCGATCACCTCCATGCCCCAGAGATAACGGTCGAGATCTTCTTTGCGTGTCGGATCGAGCAGCTCGGTCAGCAACGGCGCGGCGTTCGCGCGCTCGGTGATCATCTTCAGGAATTTCGGCGTCGTCTGCGTAATGCGGCAATCGCGCAGGAGCGCCTCGCGCAAAGTCGTTTCGCCCTTCGGACCCTTCACCGGTTCGTCGCCCTTGGCGCAGATCGCTTTGAGAATTTCGTCGACCAGCGCCGGATCGTTCGTCGCCCAAACCGTCATCGAATCGCCGACTTCATAATTCAATCCCCAACCGGTGAGATCGATTTCGAAATGGCGCGTATCTTTCTCGGAACCTTCACCGCAAAGGCTGCGGTTCACGACCAGCTTTCCGGGAAAGGGATTTGTCCGGCTGTAAGGGGAAGCCGGTTTGGGAGCCGCGGGTGGAGTTTCAGTCGCCATATGTTTTTTTGTAGCGGCGCTCTATGACCGCCGAAGATTGAGGCTTCCTTTTCATCAAACGATCCGGCGGTCATAGGCCGCCGCTACAGAAGAAACCTACGCGCCGTCGTTGCCGATGGCGAGGGTCGGGCAAACGTCCATCGCGCGTTGCGCGGCGCCGGTCTCGTCGTCGTTTTCCGGTTGCTTGTAAAAATAGACGTAGGTCTCGTCGTCGTTGTATTTCAAAAGGTTCGGAGCTTCGTCCAGACAGACGCGGCAGGGCGTGCAGGTGTTGTCCACATACCAGGGGCCCGGAACGTTTTCAGGAAGTTTGTTTGCTATATCGGCCATGGAAAAATTTGTAGTGAAAAGCGCCGCGCCCGGCAATGTCTTTTATCGGAAAGGTGGATCGCGCGCTCCGTCGCGCGATGTCTGGTTGTCGCGGCTCATCAGCCATTACTTGCCATCGAGCGGCGGAGCGCTCGATCCACCTAGGGCGTCGGATCCACGATCGGGGTCGGCTCCACGTCGGGCAGAAAATCGGAAGGCGGAGTAGGGCTTACCGTGGCGGCTGGCACGGGCGTCGGCGCCGGCGTTAGAAGCGCGCCGCTCTTCGTCATCAATTTCCCATTCCGCGCCGTCACGTCTTCGACGCGATACAAACCGCCGGCACGCGTCACGCCGTCTTTCGCGTCAGCGAATTGAGAATGGCGAAAGAATTTTTCCATCTCTTCCAGGTGAAACGGCCGCGAGCCGCGCCGGCCAAAGACCACGGTTTGCCCGCCGGTTTCATCCACCACCCGATCGCGCTCGAGTCCGCGCGAAACGGCAATGGTCTCGCCTTTGGTCGGATAGGTCGCGATCAATTTCGGATTTGGTCGCGGACTGAACCCTTGGGCGCCCGGCACGGTATCGGGCGAGATGAGTTGCACCACGCGCAGCCCGTTTCGGCCATCCGCGACGAGCGCGAATTGCGACGCGCTCACGCTGCCGATCTGCACCGCGCGGGTATCGTTGAGCAGCCCGTCCGCGTTGAACATTTGATCGAGCCGCGGCCGTTCCGGATTTTCCACGTCGATGATCGCCAGCCCTTCAGGCCCGTTCGCGACGTAGGCATAAGTGCGCGCTACATAGAGCCGGCCCGGATTTCCCAGCCGAACCACGGCGCCTGAGATTGGAACAGGCCGGTGCGGATCCGTGATGTCGAGAACCTTGAGCCCATCATCATCAGTCACGAACGCGTAACGGAATTGGATCGCGACGCACTTCGGATTGCGGAGGAAATTTCCGGTGTATTGGCCGGCCAACACCGGGTGCATCGGATCGGTGCAATCGATCACGAACAATCCACGCGGCGTCGTCAGGTAGAGGCGGTGGCCGGTTGCGGTTACGAAGCTCGCGCCGGTCAGCGCGCCGTCGGGATTAAAGGTCACGTCGCGTTTCAGGAAATTGTTTTCGGGATTGCCATCAACGAGCGTCGCGACGTTCGATCCAACCAGCCCCTCTTCGCGATCGGAGACGTAAACGAACGCGTAAAACATATCGATCGGCTGCTCTTCATTCTCTGGAAGGCGGACCCGGGCCGGATCGAGCGCGAGCGTGCTCGGGATCGCGACCGATGTCGCATACTTCGTGTTCACGCGAGTGCGTTGGCCGAGTGGAGAGACGGGCGCGCTGACGATGCGTTCCGAAAATCCTTTCTGATCGATGTTCGCCACGTCGAACACTTCGAAGCCGCCGGGCCCGTTCGCGGTGTAGAGATATTCGCCACGCAAGACGATGTCCTGGATGTCGTGGCCGCTGTGCTCGTGCGCTTCCTTCAGAATCGAACCGGCTTCGACATGCTTCCGGTAATTATCCGGGTAAGCGAGTTTGTGGAGATGGCTGCCGATCGCCGCCTGTGGTTCGTCCGGTTCCGTCCAGATCACCGCGTGCAATCCTTCCCGGCCTTCGCCCACGTAGGCGTAGCGGCCGAAGAAGTTCACCGTGCCGGTGCCGAACCCGAGCAGTTGCGTCATCCACGCGTTGTTGTCGTTGTTCTTCGAGAGATGACAGTCGGTGCAGTTCTTCGTCGTGCCGACGCTGCTCGTGGTGTGCGGGAAATGCGGGTTGAACGCCTGGCCGCTATAGCCTTCCGCCGAAAACGTCTGGGCCTGCGAGTAAACCCATTCGCGGTTTGCGTTCTGCGAACTCACCACGACTGCGCTCGACGATCGCAACACCGCCATCCGGTTTTTCTTCACCGTTCCATCGATCCCGAGCATGAAGACGTCGTCGCGGACGACCTGCGGATTGTAGGTCGTGTAGTTTCGGTCGGTGACGCCTTCGAATTTATTTTGCGGCACGCGCTGGTTCGCTTTCATCGGCAGATGGCAACCGAAGCAGCTCGTCGCCCACGAGGTGTGACAGATCTGGCAATCCATCGCGCTGTTATCGTGCGCCAGTTTTATCCGGCGGTCGGCAGGATCGGCCGGGACGCCGCCCCAGGTTTTGCCATCGCGCATCAGCGTTTTCGCGTAGGCCGACTTCGGATTGTAATGCGAGGAGAGGGGATCAACCGTGTCGATCGTCTGCGGCACTTCCCAGCGCGTGTCCGGCGACATGATCGATTGCTGGTAAAGCTTGGCGCCTTCCCAAACGAAGCGCGGGCCCCACGGCGTGTTGCTGCCGTTCAGCAGATCGACGGCTCCCGCATTTCCGGTGGTGACGAGCGTCGGCCGGCGATCGACGGTCCCATGGCAATCGATGCAATTGATCGTGGTCGCGTTGCGTGGCTCGCCGTAAAGCTGGCCGTTGCCGTGCACGTCTTTTTCGAAATGGCAATCGGCGCACTGCATCCCATGCGTGAGATGGACATCCTTCAGGTGCACGGCCTTCGCGAATTTCTGCGGATCGTCATGCGCGATTTTGTTGTCGCGCAGATCGAGAAGGTTGCCTTTGCGATCGTGTTTGAAGATCGCGCGGAACACCCAGCCGTGCCCGTGGTAATCGGCAAACTGGGTGTGCTTCAGCTTCGGGTTTAACTCCGAGACCTTGTCGAGAAACTCCTTATCGCCCCAGAGACCTTTGGCAGCGGCCGCCTCGGGATTGCTCTGCGTTTCGATCACCAGCTCGTCGTCGGTGGGGTTACGCTGCTGCTTCGGATACATCACTTCGCCATCCGTCTCCTGGTCCCACCAGATGTAACCGAGATACGGATTCACGAAGAGATTGCCCTGGTGCATGTGGCAGTTCATGCATTGGCTCGAGGGGATCGAACGCGTGAACTGATGCACGACCGGATGGCCGCGCTCGTTTTTCGGAATGGTTTTGTCGGCGGTGAAACTGAGGCCCTGATGGCCGTACTTGCTCCACCAGCCGGAGTTGGTGGGCGAACGATCGTTCGCGTAAACGACATGACACGCCGAGCAGCCGCTCGATCGATAATCGCCCGCGTGATCGTTCGAGCCGAGGAAGCCGAGGAGGGGATCGTGCAGTCGCGTTTTTTGCAGGCCTAGAAAAACCGGGTCGGTCCGATTGAGAGTGCCGAGCCCGCGTTCCGACAACCGGCGAAGCGGTTTGCCGTTTGGTTCTTCGCTCGTGGGAATGCCGAGCTGCAATTGTTTTTCGCTGCCTTTCTCGAAAATGCGCAGGATGTTTCCGGGATTGCTGAGATTGAATCGCGGGAGCGGATCGAGGAACGGAAGAATGCCGCGCACCCGCGTGTCCTCCGGCGTGACCGGCGTATAGTTGATGAGCCGCAGCGGCGCGCCATCCGCGCCGTAGGCCTGGCCGAAGCGATAATTCTTGAGGTAAAACCCGCTGTTGTTGTAGAGCGCCGCGCCCCAAAGCATCGCGCCGTGATTCATCATGCTGTGATCGACGTTGCGAACGATCTCGTCGTGACAAAGGCCGCACGCCTGCTTCGCCACGCGCAGATCGCCCGGGTTAATGAACCGGATGAACTCGGGCGATTCGTGATTGAGCCAGACATTGGAGTTCGGCGGATTGGCGGAGGTCTTCCAGAATTCCTTGTTAATGGGAAGGACGTGCGCCTGTTCTTTCTTCAATCCGCGCGCGGGATTTCCGCCGTGGCAATCGGTGCAACCGAGGACGACGTGCGAAGCCTGGTGCATAGGCTCGACGCCGTTGTGACACTGGTTGCAGCCCGCGCTCTTCGCATCGGCGGCGGCCTGTGATTGGTCGATCCAATTTTGGCGAGGACGCGCAGCAGGTTTGGTGGCGGAGAAATCGGGAGGAAGAGCGGTGGGCGGGCCGTAGCCGGTGGTGGGAGGATCGGGATTTTGGGCGGGGAGGGAGGAGGCGGTGAGGAAGAGGAGGAAGAAGAAAAAGAAACGTCCAACGTCCAACGTCCAACGTCCAACGTCCAACTGGGGAAGGCGGAAGGGCGTGCTCATCGCTTGTTGCGTTCCGCGGTGCGGATACTGGCTGCGAAGATTTTGATCAACGCTTCAGTCTCGGTGATGAGTGGATCGATTTTCGAGGGCGCAAGCAGCGGGACGCGATGCACTAGACGCAACCATCGTCGCGTTTCGCGAATCTCCTTCAAACAGAGTCCGAGCTTATGGATAAAATCTTTGCGCGATTCAGCACCTTGCAGTTCGCCGTGGTTTGCCAGCGGCGACGTACCACAACGCAATAATTGATCCGCCACGTGCCGGCCGGCGCGCGTTGCGGGCAGCGCATCCACCAACCGAATGATCCGAACCGCGTATTCAAGCAACCGTTCCTCAAGATCAAACCGCCTTTCGCTCGAACCCGTCGCGCCTTCTTCTCTTCGTTCGATGTTGGACGTTGGACGTTGGACGTTGGACGTTCCGCCTTTCAATCCTTCCCCGTAGTCCACGCCTGGTTCTTCCTTAACGCGTCCGTTTCTTCTTTTCATCAGTAAGTCAGCGTCAGCGTCAGAATCCCGCTATACAAAAAATCATCCACCTTCCCGGCGCTCGGCCCGGGATAACCAAAAACCGGATTCGTGTTTGCGCGATAAATGTCCTTGTAACCCGCGCCCGGAACCAGAAATCCCGCGCCCGCCGTGAGGATAATGTTATTCGTCAGCAGCGGCCGGTATTGAAATCCCAGGCTGCAATCGAGCCCGATCGCGTTGCTTGTGTGATTCGTGAACAACACCTGCCGGATCGTCTCCGTCTCGGCCATCCAAATGTAATTCACGTTCACGAACGCCTTCAGTTTCGGCGTGATGTCCGCATCGTTGCCGTACCCGAGAATGATCGTTCCCGGATTCACGAAGTTCGATTGCCCCTCGCTCTTGCTCGTGCGCAGATCGATCACCAGACTGTCGCGCTGCTTAAAGTTCACCGATGTGCCGCCAAGGTTGAATCCCTGGTGCACATAAAAGCTGAAGGGGCCGCCAATGAAAAACGGCCGGTCGAAAATCGTGTCGAATCCGGTCGCGTTCGAATCGCGTGGGTTCGAATCGCCGCTGGCGTAAAAGCCCGAGAGCTTGAAGCGCAGCCAGTCCTTGTCGATCGAAAGTTCGAGCGCCGCCATCTGGGCGTTAATCGAAACACGCTGTTGCGCGATCCCGTTGAAGCCGTCCTCGCCGAAAGCCTGATAAAGCGCGTGGGTGATGTTGAGTCGTCCGATGTGACCGTCGCCCGTCCAGCCAAGGTAATACGACTGCACGTAATGGTCGCGCACGGAACCGATCGGCGCCGGTCGCGTGATGAAATCGTTCTTGTCGAAGTGCCGCGTGCCTTCATCGAAGTTCGCGTGGAAACTTAGTTGCGCCGTGTAGCCTTTCGCGAAAAAATCCTGGCGGAAAACATTCGCGATAAAAATCCGCTGATCGCGCGCATCGAACTTGTTCAGGTCCGAGTAGGTATCCTTCTCGCGCATGTCGAAGGCGATCGCGTTGTATTGCCAGAGGTTGTTGTCGTAGTTGCCGAAGATGCGGAGGCCGAGGTTCGAGTCGTTGAAAATGAAGCCGCGGAAATCGCTCACGAACGGCTGGATGCCGAAGCGCGAGGAAATGAAATCGTAGTTGTTGGTCAGGTCGCGAATATGGATTTCGCCGAACGCTTCCTGGAGCGCGTACCAATCTTTTCGGCGCGTGGTATAGCGCGAGTGCTCCAGATCGCTCGGCAAGCGGGTCAGGCCGGGTCCGAGCCCGGCGCCGGGATCGCCAAAGGGCGGAAACGCGGGGACCGGCGGAGGAGCGGTGTATCCCGGGCCGCGCGGATCGGGATCGAGCGCATTGTTTTCCTTTACCGTGATGTAGTTGTAGTTCGCGACGAAAAGCAATCGAAGCGCCCAGACCACGGGCTTGAAGGCGGTCTCGCCTTTGAACAAGTCGATGCCGATCGAGAAATCGTTCGAGTAAAACAATTGGTCGCTCCGGCCGAAAAATTCCGAGCTGTTCGGTCGCGCTGTGCTTACGCCGCTTGGGGTCGGAAGCTTGCGCGTCTCGAATTGAAAAAAATCGTTGAGAGTCAGGTTCAGGAAAATGTCCTGGCCGACGATCGGGGCGTCGCCCTTGAGCGTGCTCTGCAGATATGGATGCCAGAATCGCAGCGCGCCCGACTGATACGGTGTTTCGGCTGAAGGATCGGCGTAACGTTGCCAGCGGCCGAATCCGATGAACCAGCGATTCGGCACCGGTTCCGATCCGGGGAGGAGACCTGCGCCGTTTTCCGAATCCGGATACTCCGGGTAATCGAGCTTCCGGCGTTCCGGCTCGAGTTCGCGGACGCCGCGCCGCGGCAATCGAAGCGAGCGCGGCACCGGCTCATCGCCGTACTCGGGCGGCTGCGGAAGAATCGGTGGGAACAAGTCGGGCGGCTCGATTGGTTCGACCAAAAGATTTCCGCCGCCCGGATCGGGATTGAACTGCGAAGGCGGCAGCGGCGGGTTTTCCGATTGTGCATCCTGCTGCGCGAAAAGATAACGCCGCTCCGGTTTCAACCGCGACCTTACCCGATAGCCATTGATCTCGACTTGCGTTCCCTTGCGTTCGCGAACGATTTCGACCGTCGCGTCTTTGCTGTTCCCGAGATCGATCTCGACGAGGCTGCGCTTGCGACGCGATCGCGTGGACTCAACGCCGGCATCCTTGTTGTCGCCGAGATCGATTTCGACACGACCGGTTTTCCGGGTGCGCCCGCCGTTTATTTCGACTCGCGCTCCTTTGTCGCTCGAAGGCGTATCGTCACCCACTATGCGCGAATTGCCGGTCAGGATGACCAGGACGGCCGCCGCAAAAAGCAGGCGTCTGCTTCGCGCTCTGGCCGATGGGCGAGACAAGGGCATAGGGACGCAAAGGATGCCGGAAAGCGTTTCCCCTTGGCAAGCTTAAGGGCGGCGCGGAAAAAGGGGGATTTTCATAGCCGCCGCCCCGCGATTTTAGTATGAAACCGGGCCCCGTGAGATTGCGCGTTTTAATCTTCATCGCCGCCAGTTCCTTCCTCTGGCCCGTTCTCGCGACAGCGCAGCTCACGGCAGCCGACGTGCAGACCATCATCAACCAGGCCGTGACCCGCGCAGTTCAGATTTCGCCGAACAGTGTCATCGCCGTGACCGATCGCGAGGGCGATGTGCTCGGTGTCTGGAGCGTGAGCGGCGCGCCGCCGACCGCGTTGGAAATCTCGAGCTGCGTCTCCAAAGCCGGCACCGCTTCCTATCTCAGCAGTAACCAAAACGCTTTCACTTCGCGCACCGCCGGCTTCATCATCCAGCAACATTTTCCGCCCGGCGTCCGCAACACCTCGCCCGGTCCTCTCGTCGGCGTCGGCCTTTCGAATTTGTTTACTTCCGACATCAACAAATTCCGCGCGCCGGGCAGCGTGATCAGTTTCAGCTCCACACCCGGCCTAACGATCGTGCCGGTTTTCGGCACGTCGCTGGATGGGTCACCGGGCGGTGTGCCGCTTTACAAGAATGGCATCCTCGTTGGGGGCATCGGCGTGACCGGCGATGGCGTTCCGGGCCCGCTCGTGTTTCGTTCGCAGAATCCGTTCACCTTTGTACCCGGCTACGACAAGGACGAGGACATCGCGCTCGCCGGGCAAATCGGCTTCCAGCCCGCGCGCTCGATCCAGGCCAACAACGTTTATATCAACGGCATCGCGCTCGCCTATGTTTCGTCACCGGTCCCCGCTTTGGGCGGAATCGTTGTCCAGGGAGCGCCGGCTCCCGGCTTCCCTGTGATGGCTGCGCCGCCGCCATTCCCGTATCCGATCGCGGCCTTCGGCGGAGTGCAGGGAGAAATTCGCCAGCCGATCATCAACGATCCGGAGCCGGGGAATATCAACGGCCAGGCGCGCCTCACCGCCCTCGAGGTCTCAAAGATCATTGACTTCGCCGCAGCGCGCGCCCGGACGACGCGCGCCGGCATCCGGCTGCCGATCGGGGTGCCGATGCAGGTTTTCATCACCGTTTCTAATTTCCCGAATAACCCGGCGGTAAACCCGACTTGCCTCGGCGCATTCCGCACCGGCGAAGCGACGCTTTTCAGTTGGGACGTCGCCGTCCAGAAAGGCCGGACCGCGGTTGGGTTCTCGAATAATTTTCTGGCGATGTCCACCCGCACCGTTGGATTCCTCGCGCAGACGAAGTATCCGCCGGGCCTCGATGTCCAGGATCCCGGTCCCTATTTTGGATTGCAGGAACAGTTCTCCGGTTTCAACCGCGCGGCCCTTCCTAATTTCGTTCTCGATACCTCCGGGCTGGATGCGCGCTTTCCAAACGGCATCACGATCTTCCCCGGCGGCTTCCCGCTCTATCGCAACGGCCAGTTGATCGGCGCGATCGGGATCAGCGGCGATGGCGTTGACCAGGACGACATCGTCGGCGCTTCCGGCACGCACGACTTCCTCGCGGCGTTCTCCATTCGCGCCGACCAGTTCGCTTACCTCGGCGCGCGCCTGCCTTATGCGAAATTCCCCCGCGATCCGGACGGCACCGATGGCAGCGTCGAGTACCCGCCGTTTACCGTCGTGGCCGAGAAGCTCGCGAACATCTCGAGCCGCGTCAGTGCCGGAGCAGGGGACAACCGTCTCATCGGTGGCTTCATCATTTCGGGGACCGCGGCGAAGAAAGTGATCGTGCGGGCGACGGGGCCGTCGTTAGGTCAATACGGAGTCAACTCTGTCCTGGCCGATCCGACTCTGGAGTTACACGACAAAACCGGTACGCTCATCGCCGCAAACGATGACTGGAAAGATTCGCAGCGGACTGAGATCGAAACGAGCGGCCTGGCGCCCGCCAACGAACTGGAATCCGCGATCGTCCGGACCCTTAATCCCGGCGCTTACACCGCGATCGTCGCCGGCAAAAATGGCGACTCCGGAACGGCCTTGGTCGAAGTTTACGATCTGAGCCCGACTTCCGACTCGATGTTGGGCAATATCAGCACGCGCGGCGCGGTCGGCGCGGAAAGCGATGTCCTGATCGGCGGCTTCATCATCGGCGGGAAAGCCGGCAGCACGAGAGTTTTGGTGCGGTCGGTTGCGCCGTCGCTTCTTGGCGCGGGCATAACGAATCCGATGCCCGACCCAACCATCGAGCTTCGCGACGTCTACGGCACTCTCATCGCGGAAAACGATAACTGGAAAGACGGCCCGCAACTCGAGATCGAAGAATCAAAGCTCGCGCCCTCGAATGATCTGGAGTCGGCGATCATCACGACTCTTCCATCCGGTCCTTACACCGCCGTGATCCGCGAACGAAACGGCGAGAGCGGCATCGGCCTGTTCGAAGTCTTCAACCTCCAAAATCCCTGAGGTGCTGATGGAGCCGGCCTGCCCTCAGGCCGGTGGATACAGATAAGGCATCCGACCGAGCGTTCCCTCACGGCACGAGGGCGTGCCGTCCATCTGCTCAGGCTTGCTTCTTCCATAGGTCGCACCGCATGATCGAACCATGCGTGCATGGAAAAATTCAATAGGACGAGCCTTGACCATTATCTCGGTGCTGGCGGTGATCGCGGCTGGTTTGGTTTTGATGCAGAACGGAAATGCTGTCACGCCCGAGCCTAAGACAATTATCGGGCCTGTGCGGCATATCGTGCTCCCGAGCCGGAAGGACACCTTGCCCTACAGCGACGGAGTTCTCGTCGGTAATACTCTTTATCTGGCAGGCCGGATCGGCATCGATCCTCAAACCGCCAAGCCTCCGGAGGACCTCGAAAAAGAAATTCGGCTCTTGCTCGACGGAATGAAGACTACTCTCGCCGCAGCCGACATGACGATGGACAACCTGGTTTCCGTGCAGGTCTTTTGTCCGGATCTCTCCTTGTACGAAAAGTTCAACGAGATTTATCGCACTTACTTCACCAAGAACTTTCCGGCGCGCGCTTTCATCGGCTCCGGCCCGCTTTTGCGCGGCGGCCGCTTCGAAGCGCAGGCGATCGCCATCCGGCGCTAAATGTAAACATTTGACGTTTAGACGCCGAAGAGTGTTCTCCGAATCTGGGACACACAGTTGTTCGAAAGGTGAAGTGTCTGAGACGCGAACCTATCCTGCGCACACGGTTAGCGCGTCAAGTGCACGATGGCAGCCGTATGCTGGGAGATCCCAATATTGAAAACCGTCCCGTAACTGTCCTCAGGTAATGTTCCGCTGATCCACCATATATAATCCTCCTTCTTCACTACGTAGGGCCTCTGGCGAATAATGTTTTCCTCGCCATAGAGGCGAAACAGCACGACCTCTGCGATCTTGATGGCGGTTTCCTTGTCGGGAACCAAACCCTCTTTCGGTAGCGGTGTTCTGTAATCATCGGACAAGTCCCTCGGGGGGCTCGCCGTGCTCGCGGCAGTTTGGCCAAATGATACCACGGCAGGCACGAATTCCATGGCAAACAGGATGGCGATGGTACACGGAACTTTCACATATTTCATAATATTGCCCTTCGCAGTTACCATCCGGGGGGCACACCTTTGATGCCCCGCACATAAAAAAAAGGGGGTTTCAGGAGACAGGTGGCTGAAAATGGCAAACTGGTCAGCCTCTTTCAAACGTCAGGCCTTTTCTCGGATCATCGCCTCATCCCAGCCTTTATTGTTAGAACCAATATAAAGATACTAATCAACAACGATAAGATACCTCCCGAGCGAAGTATCCAGATGAAGCGTTTGCTTCCGTAAAACTCCGAGGGATAAAAGTAGCGCATCAAGCCTTTATAATCTGCAGTACGCTCATATAAACGACGACTAATGGTTTTCGCATATATGAGGTAGTACAAGCCAACGGAGGCAAATCCGACTATTCCCAGTACTCTTGGAATGACTACGGGTAAATCTGCCATGAGTATATGTAACCTCCAGTCGTGCCTCGAGTACCAATCCCAACGCCTAGTGCCGAACCGGTGCCAGGGGTCCATGAACCTATAACAACAGATCCATTCCTGGGCGCACCGCCAAAATTCAAGCTGCTCTGTGTCAAAAGGCTGTTAAGAGTATCAGCGCTAGGGGCTTCGTGAACCAGCATGTAGTTAGCGGTAACGCTAGCTCCGTAGTTCGCTGGAGTGCCAAAGCTAGGTCCGACCCCAAGATAGGCTCGAAACGGCTTAAGCGTTACGGAAAAGGCGATCTGTCCGCCCAATTTTTGTCGCCAAAGCGGAAAAGCAAAATTCGCTTGGTAAAAATCGGGTCCCCTAAGTCCACTGTATTGGGATCCTAGAGGAACGCTCGGCAAAGGTGCTACTTCAAGTGTAGGCGGCGCGCTGTTAAGGCTAAATCCTGGATCGCGATCCCCGCGGCTGTCGAAATCGCGCATGAAGTTTGAGAAGAGATCGACCGATTGTCTCGTAGCGCTATCGGCAAACGGATTAATTTCAATCCATGTGGAGTCGACCACGACCGGATCAGTCGACGACGTATGAGCCTCATAGTTTTTCTCGAGCCCAAACGGGTCGCTCACATTCACCGAATCATTACCGCAGTAGCGGAAAAGATTAGCATCGCCGGCGTCGAAGCCGAGCGGGTCTTCGCTCATGAAGCGGCCCAAGCCAGGATGATAAGCCCGGTTCCGGTATTCATAGATGCCGAATTGGGGGATGTATTCTCGTCCAGTAAATTTGAACCGGTTATTGAAGCTCCCGGCGCTGTAGGTGGTCGTGGGCGCGCCGAAGGCATCGTAACGATAACTCTCGATCACCTCGCCACCCCAGCCGGTCAGGTGCGTAACGCTGCCTTGCTGGTCCTGCTGGTAGAAGTATCCCTGGCCGCCGGGCGCTGCCACGTAGTCAGCCCGCAGCAATGGTTCATCGATTCCTTTGCCATACACGTTCCAGCCGGCAGTCGAACCGTCCGCTTTATATTCGTAGATCGGTTTCGCGCCATCATAGACATAGTAGGTGATCACTCCGTTCAGGCTCCGTTGCACCGTTCGGCCCAGCCCGTCGTACGCAAGGTTGTACGTGCCGCCCGGACCGCTCACCGACGCCAGCCGGCGGTCCCCGTAGTAGCCGTAGCTTATCCCCTGATACGACCCAATCTCGTGCTCGCTCCCGTTGCCCACTCCGCCGCCGTCGCCGGTCCACGCATATTGGTTAAGGCTGTTCACTCCGTAGGAATACGCCCAGCCGTTGTCGTTCACTTGGGTCCGGTTGCCCGCGTTGTCCCAGTTGTAATTGATCCACCGATTACTGCGCGGAGAGTTCATGCCGGTCAACTGCCCAGACGCATCGTAGCCAAAGCTGTCGCTCAGGCCATCTTCCTCCCGGTAGGTCGAACTGAGCCGGCTCATCGCATCATAATAATAATGCTCCACCGAGATATTGCCAGCCGCGGGGGAATAGATCTGCCGCTGCGACATCCGCCCCAGCGCATCGCGCCCATAGTTTTGCGCGACGTTGTTAAACATGTTGTAGCGCTGGGTCTCGTTGCTCGCCGCATCGTAGCTATACGAAAACCAGGTCGCTCCATTTCCCGTGTTCCTGATCGCATTTAGCCGTCCCATCTCGTCGTAACCATAGCTCCGATCGTAGTCGGTGCCAGAAAGATAAAGCCGGGTCTGCTCCCCGTCGCTCCCATACTCGTAATGGACTTCCTTCCACCCGATCGCCGGCTGATACTGATTGTCCTGGGTGAGCCGCCCCGCCGCATCATAGCCTAGCGACGCAATCGCATACGGATTCTGAATCCACGTGGCTCGCCCGACCAGATCGTGTTGGAAGTAGGTCCAATCCGCTCCGTTGCTCCACCACATCCAGACTGGATGGTTGCGATTATCGTAGCTGAAGTATTGGACACTGCCGTTGACTGTGCGGCGGCTGGTCAGGTTGCTGTTCGCATCGTAACCCCACTGCTGGTAATCGCCGTTGGGATAGGTCATCTGCGTTTGGCGGTCCAGCGCATCGTAGGCAAACGTGGTCTCTTGATTGTTCCCATCCCTGACCTGCCCGAGCTTGCCCGACGTTGTATAATCGAATTGGGTCACGCGCCCCACCGAGTCGGTGTCGCTGGTCACCCGATTCATGACATCATAAAGCTTGTGTTCCCAATTGCCATCCGACAGCTGGACATAGGTGATGTTGCCGACCGCGTCTGGAAACCATTGAGGGATATGGCCCAAGGCATCCATCGCCCAGACCTTGCGGTTCCGCGCGTCGTAGCCAAAATTGGTCTGGTACCCGCGCGGGTCCTGGTGGGTGACGAGGTTGCCCACCTGGTCATACCAGAACCAGGTCCAGGCCTCGTCCGCCGTCCCCAATGCCGCAACCTGATAAGCTTTGCGGAAGTTCTCGTCATATCCGTAAACGACGTTCTTGTTCGCGGGGGAAAGAATGTATTTGGGATTCGAGGTGGTGTGGACGTAGCTATTCACCCAATCCTGGGCATAGCCATAGGAAGTTGTCTGGCTCAGGGGGTTGCTCACGTTAATGACTCGCTTATAGTCGTCGTAACCATAGTTGGTGGTGTGATTGAGCTCGTCCGTGACACTGGCGACCGTTCCGTCAATATTGTAGGAATATCGGATAGTGCTGGCGTCCTGATGCATGATGCGGGTTATCTGTCCGCGCTGGTTATAATCAAACCAGGTGGCGTTGCCATAGGGGTCGGTGACATTTAGGAGCCGATCGTATCCATCGTAATAGTAATGTGTTACGTTTCCGAGCGGATCGGTGTAACTAGTTTTAAGACCCCGCGCCGCTGGCAGGTTTTCATCGTAACCGAAGGTTTCCGTGCCGCCGTTGGTCAGGCGATGGGAATAGGCCTGGCCAAAATTATTGTAACTGAAGGTCTCGTAAGCGCCGTTGGGATAATCGATCCGTTCGATCTGATGGTTGGCGTTGCGGGTGAACCAGGCGGTATTCCCGCGCTCATCGGTCCGGTTGGAGAGATAGTAGGGATTGTTACCGTCGGAGTAACCGAAGCTGGCGGTCGAGTTGTCGCCCGGATGGGTTACGACGCTAACCGCGCCGATCCGCGGTTCGCGGCTGGTGGCGGTCGTGTTACTGCGGGCGTCGGTAAATGAGCCGATGTAGCCATTTCCATCGTACGAGATGGATGAAGTCTGCCCCTTGAAGTCGGTGTAATTGACCAATTTGCCACCATCGTAGTTGAAGGTCCGGTTCGGTCCGTCGCCGCGGGTCTCGGTGCGCGTTGTCGCCCCATTTACAGTCAGCGTCGAAACTGCGACCCCGACATTTGTTCCGTCGAAGTAGTTCTCGCTCCGTATTTGACCGACAACGGCCATACTGCCATCTGGGTTGTAGCCCGTGGCATAGGTGTACGAGATTTTCTTCATTGGGCCGTCGTACATGGGATCGTCCGCGGTCTTGAGGAGTGGATATCCGTGATAGTAGCCTTCGTAATCAGGCATATTCGGAGCTTGATAAGTATAGGAGGCCGTCGGTGGCGGCGATCCAGGGTCAGCCGGGTAAATCACATTTGCCAGGTAATTGTAGGCAGGAGCGCCTGGAACAAACTGTGCGCCCCCATAATTATATTGGACCACCCGGCCATCGCTCGCTTGGACGTGATCAATGACAGTTATCGGAAAACCGACCCATTGATAAACCGGAGCCGCTGCGTAAACCAATTGTAACCAGCGACCACCGGGCTCCTGAACGGTGTTGAGACTTCCATCGCTATTGTATGCAAGTGAAGTGCGCTCCCCGTATGGATCAATAATCGCTGTGGCTTGATATCGGTAACCTGTATACGGGGAATAGAAAGGCGATGCCGTGAACTCGACTTTTCCTCCGTCTGGTAAGATGAGATAAGCCAACATGGTATTCAGATCCAGCGGCACAAACCGCTCTCGCAGGCTTGGACCGGCCCTGAAACAGAAATCCGAGCCAGAGGGGGCGAAGACCTCAAAACGTCCATCAGGAAAGGCGACGTTGTATTGCGTAGGCTGACCAAGGCCGAAGGACTCATCCACATGCCAACTGTAGGAGTGTCGCCACCAAGCCGCTTCGCCAAATTGATAGTTAGTGGAGATATCACCACTGCGACTATTGGCCATGCGGCTAAACGCTAATGGATACCCGCCGACACTGCCGGCCACAACGATATCTGTGACGCTTCTCTTCGCATTGCCAGTATAGGCATCATAGGAGCAGCCTGTGGTGACATTGCCATTAAAAGCGCCGGCCGGGCCAGTGGGATTGTCGTCGCCGACTTGCGCGCGCAGAGTCGTAGTGGCAACCGAAAACGCGAACAAAAGAAGGCTGACGCTCCGACGAGCCGCATCTATTTGAGTGAGAAAAGTCATGGGCGTCTCCCTCAGTGGCCTGGATTTATGACTGGCGGCTTGTTCATCGGATTTTTTGGATCCGCCACCCAGAATTGAAGCATGGAACGCGACCTGGCCGAGGTGATCAGGACGCGATATAAACCCGGCTCATCGCCCGCCTGAAACCGAATCGAGCCCGTCCCCATGCCTTTCCCTAAGTCTTTTGGCGGGCCGATGATCTTTCCACCGTCGAGAGGTTGCGCCGTGATGGAGGCGCTCACCAAGCTCACGGGAAAATCCACCGCGATGCCGATTACTTCCGTCGGATTGAGTCCGACCAATTGAAACCGCCCAGAACTGCTGGCTCGCGTTTTGATTTCCGTGGCATTCGCAAAGGAAATCGAGGCGCTTAAGGGCTGAGCGGCAGCGATCACGACCGCCGGAGCGATCGTTGGGGCGGGAAGTGGCGGGATGGGGCGAATTGGTGGGATTGTCCGGATTGGCGGCGACTGGGCTGAGACGGGTGTCGCCGATAAGATTAGAAGAGACGAACAAGCCAGCAGTAGCTGTTGAATACGCTTTGAATGCATATGGACCTCGTTTGTGATCTGCGTCACCAAAGTCCGTGGTCGATGCGACTGCTACGTCGGCGGGGAAGCCTGGGGGACGAAGATAGTTAGTTTTGCAAAGCCTTTCGAAACGACGAAATATTCTGGCTGTATCGATTCCAAATTATTTTCATTTTCTTGCAGGCGCGATGTGGAAACCGCCCCCATTCCACGAACGCAACGGCCAAAACGGCATCGGTCTCTTCAAGGTTATGGGATCGTGGTCCGGGTTAGCTCTGGGTTGCGGCGTGAACTGACGCCTCTAATATCTCGTGCGCGTGTGTGAACGCAGACGCGTTCACTCATGCCCGACGAAGAACCGCACGCGCCCCAGCCAGCCTACGAGGCCGCGCGCGCCGAGCGCCCGACCACAGCCGAAGGCACCCTCGAACGGCCGACGGGAAAACATGATCCGTACGCGGCGTTTCGTTTTCGTGCCTTTGGATTTTATACCACGGGCAATCTGATTTCCGTCATTGGCCGGCTGATGTTCATCGTGGCGGTGGAATGGGAAATGTACGCGCGCACCCATTCGGCTACGGCCCTGGGATTGGTGGGATTGGTGATCGCGCTGCCGGTGGTGTTGCTGTCGCTTCCCGCCGGCCACATTGCCGATCGCTTTCCGCGCAAAAAGATCGTGCTCGTGACCCAGGCGTTGAGCGCGATCTGTTCGCTCGCCCTCGCCTTCGTTTCCTGGCAACACCTCGCCATTCCGAACTGGGCGGTTCTGCGCGCGGGCAATCGTTCCCTTTACTCGATCGCTTCCATCTTTGAGCGGCGCACCTATTTTCACTTCGACGATCTTTCCGTCCCGCTGATCTATTTGATCCTGCTGATCTCGGCGACGGGGCGCACTTTTGGCTGGGCGGCGCGCAGTTCTTATTTTCCGCAACTGGTCCCGCGCGATGTCTTCGCGAATGCGGTGACCTGGAACAGCAGCATTTTCCAGATCGGATCGGTTATCGGTCCGGCGATTGGCGGGCTCCTCATCGTGCGCGCGGGATTTCCTTTCATCTATGCGCTCGACGCGGCCTGCGCGCTGTCGTTTTTCTTCCTCGTCCTGCCAATCCGAAGCCGTGAGCACGTCATGAGTACCGAGCGCAACGCGTGGCGAAGTCTGAAGGAAGGCCTGCGCTTTATCATGAGCAAACAAGTGGTCCTGGCCACGATCACGCTCGACATGTTCGCCGTCTTTCTCGGCGGTGCGACGGCGCTCCTGCCGATTTTCGCCGACCAGATCCTGCACTGTGGCCCAATCGGGTTGGGTTGGATGCGCGCGGCCCCGGGGATCGGCGCCTTCATTATGTCGCTCCTGATCGCTTATCTCCCGCCGATGAAACACGCGGGCAAAACCTTGCTCTGGTGCGTTACCGGTTTTGGTGTGGCCACGATCGGCTTCGGTTTGTCTCACTACCTTTGGCTCTCGCTCGTCATGCTTTTTCTGACGGGCCTGTTCGATAGCGTCAGCATGGTCGTGCGCCACACCTTGCTGCAACTGGTGACGCCTGACACGATGCGCGGGCGGATCTCAGCCGTGAACAATATTTTTATCGGAACTTCGAACGAGCTCGGCGCGTTGGAATCCGGTCTGACGGCGGCGCTTTTCGGCCCGGTCATTTCGGTCGTGGCTGGCGGCGTGGGGACAATGCTGGTCGTGTTGGGCGTCTCCTGGATCTGGCCGGAAACGCGCAAGATCGGCGCGCTCGATAAGAATCTGCGCTAGGTTTCCATCGTGAAAATCGCTGCGGCCCAGATCACGTGCGCGCTCGGCGATGTCGATGCCAATGTGCGCAAGATGCGCGACTTCTCTTCGAGCGCGAAAGAAGGGGGCGCCGATCTGGTCGTCTTTCCCGAGATGGCCGATACCGGTTATGCGATACCGGTCATTCAAAAACACGCCACGGCGTGGAGCAAGGGAGCGGTGCCGCAACTTCGGGAGATCGCGAAGACGTTTTCCATCGCGATCATCAGCGGGGTTTCGGAACGCGAAGGCGCGTCCATTTACAATTCGCAGGTCGCGATCGATGCGAGCGGCCAGATCGTGGCGAGCTACCGGAAGACCCATCTCTTCAGCCCGGCGCCGATCGAAGAGCACAAATGCTTTTCACCCGGTAGCGAGCTGGTAAGTTTCGCTGCCGGCAAATTTCGTCTCGGACTGACGATCTGTTACGATCTTCGCTTTCCCGAGGTTTACCGCACGCTTGCCTGCGAAGAGAGCGTCAACGTTTTTATCATCTCATCCGCCTGGCCTTTTCCGCGCGTCGATCATCTGCGCACCCTGGCGACGGCGCGTGCGATCGAGAACCAGAGCTATGTGATTCTGTCGAACCGGGTAGGGAACGATGACGGCGTGACGTTCTGCGGCAGTTCGGCGATCATCGATCCGTACGGTGTGACTGTTGCAGCAGCATCAGCAGATCGCGAAGAACTGATTGTCGGCGAGATATCCGAAGAAGTCGTTAGGTCCGTCCGTGAAAAGATGCCGGTGTTCGCGCATCGACGGTGCGAGCTTTATTGAGCTGTAGCGGCGGTCTATGACCGCCGAACACCGAGCTAAGGCATCGATCGGCGGTCATAGACCGCCGCTACAGACGAACTAAAACGCGGCCTGGAGCGCAAACATCGCGTACGGCACGCCGCCATCCTGGTGATAGCGGACCTGGGTCCGATGGAAGTCGAAGTTCCGATAAGGAATAAATCCACCCTCGGCCGTCAGCTTGATTGCTGAGGTAAGTTTCCACTCCAGCCCCGCGCCAACTCGGACCTCTTCATAGGTGATCGAGGCATGATTGAGCGCGGTGTTGCCGCGCAGGCTTCCAAAATTTTTCTCCACGCGATAACTGGTGGCCCGGATGTCCGCGCCGCCATACAACACTAGAGCATCGCTCATTTGATACTCGAGGCGCGGTGTGGGGACGACTGCGTTCAGCGTCCACTGCGGCGCAAATTTCCAGCGAATCCCGCCGCCCGGCAGCACCGGATATTTTCGGAGCGCATCGACGCCCACCCCGAACACGAGTTGAAAGTTAGAACTAAAAATGTAGGTCCCACCGATGAGGAAGGGAACGTTGAAGGTGTCCTGTCCGAAGTCGTCGAAATCGACCCCGTAGTAACCCGGCTGGGCCTCGATGCGAATGAGGAACGAATCGGAGAATTCCGTGTCGAGCCCGAGGACAAGGGCGGTGGAGTGGAGCACATCCGGAAGAGCAGAGTTGTGCGAGTAGCCAAAAGCATAGCGCTCCGCTTGCACGCCCAGCCGCAGAATCCCGATTTTCGTTCGCGGCGTCAGGATAAAATGAATGCGCGTATCGCTCTCGTCGAAATCGCGGACGCGCACGTTACCAGTCTGGCCGCGCCGGACATCTCCGCTGCCCCCGAAGGTTTCTTCCGCATTGAACTCGAAGGAGAAAGAAGATTCTGATTCCACCAACGCCACGTTTTTATTGACCGTGGCGTTCGTGATGACCTCGACCCCGAACGCGTTGGAAGCGGCGAGAACGAAAGAAAGTGCGGCGAGTCGAAGAGGTGTTTGCATGGGCTGAGATCGGGCGATTCGCGGTAGCTTGCCTACCGACCGCCACTGATGTCACGCCGAAACGACGAGACCGCCTTCGAAATATCCCGCATCATGGCCGATTCCGCGGCGACGCGCTCGATTCCATGGAGCGAAGCGATCGTGCCCGAAGAGATGAAATCGCCGCGCCAGACCAGGGTCCCGGGCTTTCCACCGGCGTCGACTGGCCACATTTGATACAAGGTGAGACCGGCGTAGTAACCGCCGCTGGCATAATAGAGGGCGTCGGCGGCTTGGAAGGTTCCGTTCGCTCCGGAGCGGCGATAGGAAGCGCCGAGCGTTAGCACGCCCGTTTCGTCGGCCGTTAGCAATTCCCAAAACCCTTCGCCCCGGCCGTCCAGCACACCGGAGAACTTGCCGCGAACCTTGTCGTTTGCGCGCAGCAACGCGTTGAGTTCTTCAGAGGGCCGCACGCTCTGACCGGTATGATCGTAGGGGGGTTGAGAGGCTCGGCCGGCGCGAGCCCGAGCGCTCAATAACTCGGCCCACGCGGCGGCGATCGGACCTGTCATCCCACTGCCCGCGAGACCGGCGAAACGTTTTTCCTCCTCTTTGCTGATCTGTAAATCTGGCGAGAGCTTCAGGGTGGCGCTGACGAGCGCTTGCACCGCACTGTTGTTCGGCGCGCTGTTGAGCCGGGAGAAATTCGCGGCGCTCGGCGACGACGGCAGGTCGGTGTGGATCAGGACCTTTAGCTCCGAATGGCGCGTCGGGTTCCACGCCCGCAACGCCTCACTGACCCGCGCCGGAGGGCCGGCCACGACGAAGCAGCTTTGCGCCGAGATGTAACGGCCGCTCAACGCCGGGCCATGGGCGACCTTTGGTTCGCCTTTCGTGAGGGCGGCGAGATCGACCGTATCGAAAACGGAGAAGCTCGCCATTTCCGTGACTGGATCGGCGGAAGCTTTGGCAGCGGCGAAGAGAATCAGGCAAAGGAGAATTCGCATGATTTTTTTGACGGGTCGAGACGGCATTGCTTCACCGGTTTTCGTTTCCATTTTGAAGATGTCACATCTATTCGCATAGTGAGGCGCTTGCAAACAATGTAGAGGCGCTTGTGCCAAGCGCCTGTTTAGTTGGCCAGGCGCTTGGCACAAGCGCCT
>JBEEHU010000104.1:0-25282 GCA_041167565.1 Verrucomicrobiota bacterium
GCGTTTCAATCAGATGCGAAAGATGATGAAGAACGCCGGGAAAATGAAAAAGATGATGGCGCAAATGGCGCGGATGAAAAATTAACGATATGGCAGTTTCAATCAGATTACGCAGAGAAGGCGCGAAAAATCGCCCGTACTACAAGGTGGTCGTGGCCGACAGCCGCAGCCCGCGCGACGGAAAATTTATCGAGCTCATCGGAACTTACGATCCGAAGAAGCCCGATCATAACAGCACCTTGAAGCTGGACCGGATCGATCATTGGATTTCCAAAGGCGCGCAGCCATCGGACACGGTGCGCAGTCTGATGAAGAAAAATAAGAAGAACGCCACGGGCGCGCCGCCTGACATTGCTGCGCCCGAACCGACAGCGGAAGCCGCTGCCCCGCAACCGGCACCCGAAGCCGCTGTCCCCGAACCGGCACCCGAAGCCGCTGCTCCGGCTGAACCTACCGCAGCGGCGGAACCGACGGCCGCCGTGGAACCGCCCCCGACTCCCACGGCCGAGTAATATTGTAGCGGCGGTATATGACCGCAAAACTATTTCCGAACGCACGGACGGCGGTCATAGACCGCCGCTACAGGAATAAAGCGAAAAAGATCTTCAATTCGGCGCGCGCAGTCCGTCGCTACTGGCAAATGAAGAAATTCTCGCTGGTAATTTTCTCCGCTGCTCTCGCATTTCCGGTTCTCGCACAGAGCGTTTCGGTTAAAGACGGCAACGTCCAGTTCACCAACAAAGCGGGCCAAACCACCGCGCTTACCTCGAGCGGGCGCGATTCCGGACCGGTCCTGGCGCCCGACGGCAAGTGGGTTGTTTTTGTTCGGAAAGTGGAGGGCAAAAAAATCGCGACCGGCTCCGATGAAGTGGATCCAACTGAGCTCTGGCAGGTTCGCATCGACGGGAAAGAGGCTGCTCTCCTGGTTAAGTGTCGCGAATCTCAAAAACCGGAGTCGGTGATTGCCGCGTTCGAGAACCTCGCATTCTCCACCAACGGAAAGCTCGTCTATTTCGTTACCCCGGCTTGGGCGACCTCGGGCGCCGTCCATGTGGTCGACACCACGAACCGCAAGGAACGTTACGTTTTGGCTGGCAACGATCTGAAGGTCGTGCCGTCCGGCGAATACAAGGATTGCCTGCTCGTCCAGCAGCATCGCTATTTCGTCGGCGGCGGTTCTTATGATTGGTTTTGGTTGATGCGTCCGGACGGCAAGGAAGTCGGTCCAGTCGGCGAGGACACTTCGAATTTCGAGGCGACCTACGGAAAATAGGTGGATCGAGCGCTCCGTCGCTCGATGTTTAAATTTCCCGGCTGCCCCGACATTGCTTGTCATCGCGCGGTGGAGCGCGCGATCCACCTTGCGCGGCGTGACAAACGGCAAACTTCGAATACACTCGGACTCGTGAAGCAATTTCTCGAGTTTGTCATTCGCCAGCTCGTCGAGTTTCCAGATGAGATGATGCTCTCGGAGATCCCATCTGGAAAGACGACGATCTTCCGGGTCCAGCTGCGCCAGACCGATGTGGGCCGAGTTATCGGACGCAACGGCCAGACGATTCAGGCCATTCGCGCGTTACTGGCCAGTTCAGCCGCCCGTCACGGCGAGCGCGCCACGCTCGAGATCGTGGAGTAAGGGTAGCGCGCTCCCATGCGCATCGATATCCTGACGCTCTTTCCCGAAGTCTGCCGCGCGCCTTTAAACGAAAGCATGATGAGGCGCGCTCAGGAAAGCGGCGCTATCGAGCTGCGCATCCACAACCTGCGCGAATGGACGACAGACAAACATCACGTCGTGGATGACGCCCCGTTCGGCGGCGGGCAGGGGATGGTGATGAAGCCGGAACCGATTTTCGCGGCGGTGGAGTCTCTGCGAACGGAGAACAGCTGCGTCGTCTTGATGTCGCCGCAGGGCCGGCGGTTCACGCAAGCTGTCGCCAGCGAATTCTCGGCGCGTCCTCATCTCATCATCATCTGCGGGCATTACGAGGGGATCGATCATCGCGTGATCGAGCATCTGGTCGATACAGAGATCTCCATCGGCGATTTCGTCCTAACCAATGGCGCAATCGCCGCGGTCGTTTTCGTGGATGCGGTTGTGCGATTGCTGCCAGGCGTACTGGGCGATGAACAATCAGCCGCCGATGACAGTTTCAGCGCCGGTTTGCTGGAAGGTCCGCAATACACGCGCCCCGCTGAGTTTCGCGGCTGGAAAGTTCCAGACGTCTTGCTCTCCGGCAATCACGCAGCCATTGCGGCGTGGCGAAAAGAGCAGGGACTGCAGAGAACGCGAGCAAACCGGCCGGATCTGCTGTCTGGGTAGCGCGCGCGTCTCGCGCGTTGGTTTCGGCGTCTCGCCGAAACAAGCTTTTGAAAAGTTCGCGACCGCGAGACGCGTTCTCCCACGCGCGAGACGCGCGCGCTACCCAGACACCTTGCCAAGTACGACGCACGAATTGATCCCGCCGAAACCGAACGAATTGCTGAGCACGTAGTTTAATTCGGCATCTCGGCCGTGATGCGGGACGACATCGAGATCACAGGCCGGGTCGGGATTGTCGCGGTTCAAAGTCGGCGGCAACCATTTCTGTTCGATGGCGAGCGCACAAATCGCCGCTTCGATTGCGCCGGTCGCGCCGAGGGGATGGCCGGTATAAGCCTTCGTCCCGCTCACGGGTAGCGTGCGAGCGTGCTCGCCGAACACCTGTTTGATCGCCATCGTCTCCGTGCTGTCGTTGAGCTGGGTCGAGCTCGCGTGCGCATTGATGTAATCGATCTGCTCCGGCGCGAGCCGCGCATCCGCGAGCGCATCTCGGATCGCACGGATGCACGATTCGCCGCTCGGCAATGGCGAGGTCATGTGAAAGGCGTCGTTATTTAAACTGTAGCCAAGCACTTCCGCGAAAATGTGCGCGCCGCGATTTTGGGCGTGCTCCAGCTCTTCGATCACAAGTGAGGTAGCGCCTTCGCCAATAACGAAACCGTCGCGCCGCAAATCGAATGGTTTGCACGCCAGGGCAGGATCGCCCGCCCACTGGCTCATCGTTCTGATAATCGCGAAAGCGCCAAAGGTGAGGGGACTGAGCGGTGCCTCCGCGCCGCCGGCCACGATCACATCCGCGAAATCGTCGCGAATGTACCGCAGCGCCTCGCCCACGGCCACGGTGCCGCTGGCGCAACTGTTCGAGTTCGTCGTGCCGACGCCGCGAAAGCCGAATTCGATCGCGATGTTCGAGTGCGCCGAGCCGCCGAAGACTTGCAGCGCCAGGGTTTGGTTTACTCCGCGCGTGCCTTTCTTGAGGAAATGCGCGTGCTGATATTCTGCATTCGCGACGCCGCCCAGCGCCGTTCCGAAACTGACTCCGACCCGGTGTTGTGGCGTCTGTTGCGAGTAGGGAAGGCCCGCGTCATCCAGCGCCATTTTTGCCGATGCGACGGCGAATTGCGCGTAACGATCGAGCCGCTTCAGGCGATGCGGCGGAAAATAATTCTCCGGAAGCCACTCTGGAATTTCGCCACCGCAGTGGGCGTTGAAGTCCCCCGTGTCGAAGCTCGAGATTCGGCGAATCCCGCTTTTCTCGTCGCGCAAGCCACGCCAAAAATTGTCCCGGCCGGTTCCGATGCAGGTGATCGGGCCGATTCCGGTAATGACTGCGCGACGTCTGGCCATCTAGATCGCGGGATTCTTTTCGAGATAGGCCTTCATGCAACGCAGAGTCTTGCTCGCCACCGGATGAATGAAGCCGCTGCCGATGATCGGCTCCGCGATCGGGGCGAGAAATGGAATTCGAAAACGCAGGTCATGCACAATCTCCACCAGCACGCCGGCCGGGGTCTCCTTGAAAGACCAAACCACATGCATCCCTTTCGTCCACGCTTTTAGATGATGGAAATGAATTTCCAGCTTTTGCCGGTCGATGATCTGCTCCGATGTCCACGAAATGGGAATCCCGGAACGGACGGCGGCCATCACCACGAGGTTGCGATCCGGCCCGCGCTCGAGGTAACGGATGTAACGATAGTGCGGCAGAATTTTCGGCCACAACTCCAGATTCGCCGCTGTTTCGAAGATCGCCATTCTGGGGGCGTGCATGATGATGGAATTGCCGGTATGCATCGGAGCGGAAGCGCTCGCGCCAATCCGCTGGTCACGATAAACTTCCGGAGGCGCTGCGCAATGGAGGGAAAGTAACAATGGCGTTGGAAATGAAAACGGTCTGCGAGAAATGCGGGCGCGCGCTGTCCGGGAGCGACGACGCTTACATCTGCGTTTACGAATGCACTTTTTGTGCGCAGTGCACGGAGTCGCTGACGTCGATCTGTCCGAATTGCGGCGGTGAACTGGTGCGGCGTCCCAAGCCGGGAAAAGCTTCGCCTCTGTTGTAGCTTCAAGGAGGGGCGCTTTCCAAACCGCCCGCTTTAATGTCGCGGTCAACGACCGCCACCAAAAGCGATTGAGACAATCGCTCGGCGATTTGGAAATCGCCGCTCCTTTGGGCGCTAGATTCGGCGATGCTTAATCCGATAGGTGAGGAAACATTCTTCGCCCACTGTTCGCGTTTCCGTTAGCGAACAGCTCACGGTGCGTGGCAGGAAATCTTTGCTCAAGCCGGTCAAAGTCGGTGCGTTCGCGCCGCCGAATAGATACGGCGCGATGGTGAGATTGAGCTGGTCGACCAAATCTTTCTCGAGCAGGGCGCGAAAGAGTGTGGCGCCGCCTTCACAGGCGACATGTCGGACGCCGTATTCGCTCCGCAGTTGTTGCAGCATCCAGGCGAGATCGACTGAGCGTGCATCGCTCAAGTGCAGCGTCGCCTTTTCGCGCAACGCCTTTTGATAACGCGACGGCATCCGGATAGTGGAAAAGATCACAATCGGAGAAATGTCGGTCTGAAAAATCTTGAGCGATGCATCGATGCGTCCTTCGTTTGAAACAATCACGCGGAGCGGATACGGCGTCTGGCCTCGCGCGACGCGCGCCTCCCGCGTTTTCGGATCGGGCAAACCGAGCCGGACGTTGTCGTGTTTGAGCGTGCTGTGCCCAATCAGGACGGCGTCGCCGAGCGCGCGCTGCCGAAACAGGTGCGCCTTGTCTTCCCGCGAAGTGAAATCGACCGGCGAAAAATTCCGAGTGGTGATTTTACCGTCCACGGTCATCGCGAACGTCACCGCGACGAACGGGCGCTTGAATCTATTCTTCCTTCTCGGTGATTTCATGCTCGAGCGTGGCGAATTCCTCCTTCATCTCGCGCATCTTTACATGACCCGTCGCGCCGCTGGGCCGGTAAAAGAGATAAACGATGCCTCCGGGCAGGGAGCAGAGAAGAAGGACCGTGAAGCCTGTCATCCCGATCAGCCTCGCGGCCGCGAACCAGTAATCGGCCGGCGCTCCGGATGGGACCGGGCAGAGATTGGACAGCATGACCTGCAGGATGAATTCGCGCGTACCCACGCCGGCGAAACTAATCGGAAGCGATGAAATCGTGCGCTCGATCGGCATGATGGCGAAAAAATCGATCGGCGCGACGTTCGCCCGAAAGGCGTAGGCCACGCAGAGAAAGGTGGCGAACGTTCCCAGGTGACACACGAGCGAAGCCCCGAAAGCGCTGATCGTCGCGCGCCAATGCCGCGCATAGAGATGATACGCGGCCGAGATCTCGATCAACTTGTCGCGACCGGGAAAGCGGTGGGGGAGTTTGTGCATCAGATCGAAGCCGCTGATAACGAATGTCGTGCCGACAAACAAAACCGAGGAGCCGAAGACCGCGAGCACCAGCCACACGTATGGGTACGTCGCCTTTGTGCTTGTTAGCCAGTCGTAGCGGAGAAAAATCAGGATGCCGGTGATAATGATGAGCGCGATGAGCCCGATCATCCGGTCGAAAAGTACCGCCAGCAACGCGCCCGGTTTTTTGTTGGGGGTTTCCTTCCAGAGCAGATAGGTCTTAACGATATCGCCACCAGTTCCACCGGGAAGAAACTGGTTATAAAACATGCCGATAAAAAAAAGGCCGGCGATGCGAGCGTTGCTCAGGTCGATTCCCTGGACCTTCAAGAGAATCTTCCAGCGGACGATCGCGCCGAACTCCACGATGACGTAGGCCAGGATCGCGGCGGCGATCCATCGGTAATCCGCATCGCGCATCGCCAGACCCATCGCTGCGCGCACCGCGGGATCGTGAAAGACCCAGTAAAGAAGCCCGCCGGTGACCGCCAACTGAAGAATTGTGAGGAGAGTTTTTTTCATTCGCCGAATTGCTCCTTCCAGCGCACGACCGACTGGCGGATCTCGTCGGCTGTTCGGCGCGGGCCCATTTCCCAGACAAATAAGCAGTTCGGCGGAAGGAGCGGAACAAGATTCTCCAGGTCGACCATGCCGGCGAACGGCGCTTGATGATCCTGGGCCGGCCAAATGCAATCCTGGAGGTGGCAGCCAATCGCGCGCGGCCCGATCGCGCGCAGCCACTCGGCGTGATTTACGAAACCGAGATTCTCCTTGATCTGGATGTGCCCCATATCGTGCCAGTAACCGAACTGCGGCGAATTCAATTCATCGAGCAATGCCGGCAACTCGCGCTCCGTCGGGATTTCTTCGTATCCGCGCCGGCCTTCCACGCCGAGCCGGATATTTTTCTTCGCGGCATATTCCGCGATCCGTTTGAGCGAATCTTTCACGCGCTCGAGGTACGGCGGCGCGGCGTTCTCGCGGGTTTGCACTGCTTTCACTTTCAGGCGGACATATTCGCGCGAAAGCATTTCGCCCTTTTTCGCCAGCGCGATCAATTCGTCGGTGATCGGGTTCATCTCCACTTCGCCGCAATGGAGAACGACGAAAGGAGCGCCGAGCCGTTCCGCGAAATCGATGGTCTGGAAAGTTTGTTTGATCGCTCGCTCGCGTTCCTTCGAGTAGGCGGCGGAAATTTTGTAGCAATCCGGCGAAGCCTGCATGATCTCGACCGGGAGCGGACAGAAATTGTGCAGGCTGGTGAACTCGACCTCGCCGGCATCGAACATTTTCTGAATGCCCGGGACGAGAGAAAGGCGGATGCCGTGGCCGAGCTCAATGCGGTTGAAGCCGAGATCCTTTATCTCGCGGAGCATCTCGTCGCCGGCGGTGTGGCGACCGGAGTTCCAACAGGTGGAGAAGGAGATCATTGCCTACACCACCGCCGCGGTTGCGGGCGCCGCCTCCGTCTCGGGCACGGGGGCGTCAGGACATTCGCACACCGTTCGCCCTGCCGCGGTCAACACCGCCACGGCGCCAATGCCGTAAAGAATTGCCGCTACGGTGAGGGCCGGCCGCATTCCAATCCAGTCCGAGAGGCCCGTAATCATCAGCCCGGCGATCGGCATTAACCCGAAAAAGCTCAGCCCAAAAATTGCTGAGACTCGCCCGCGCAATGGTCCCGGCGAACGTTCCTGGACGATCGTGCCGGCGAGACCGAAATTAAGCGACAGCGCGACCGCCAGCGTTCCCATGCAGCAGGCGACGAGGAGAAAACTATTCGACCGCGAAAGAAAAAAGAGAGCGACCGCCACAATTAACGAAGCGCCGGTCATGAATTTGAGCCGCAACAGGCGGGCGACGCTGAGCAAACCGACCGAACCCAGAAGCGATCCCGTTCCCGAAATTGCCATGAGCCAGCCCATGCGGTCGGGGCCGAGATGCAATTCGTTCCGCACGTAAAGGGGCAGCATTACGGAAAGGACCGGGAACACGAATATCGTGGTGAGCGCAATCAACATGATCATCGACAGAATCGTGCGATCGCCGCGCACGAAACGGAGCCCTTCCTTGAAGCCGCTGCGGCGTTGCTCCTCCTCTTCCGCCGTTCCCTTTACGCGCGCCGGCAGTCCCATCATCGCAATGATGAGCGCGATGAAGGAAACCGCATTGCAAAAAAATGCGGAGGCCGCGCCCCACCAGGCCACGAATAATCCCGCCAGTGATGGCCCAACCAAACGCGAGCCGTGAAAAACCGAACGATCCAGCGCGATGGCCGTCGCGATCTCCTCCTTCTTCACCAGCTCGGGAACGAGCGCGTTGATCGCCGGCATTTCAAACGCGATGCAAACGCCGAGCACGGCCGCGAGCACGACCACATGCCAGATCTGAATGCGGCCAGCCATCACCAGCGTTCCGAGGATGAGGGCACAGATGATCTGCACAACCTGGGTCGCGATCAGAATCATTCGTTTGTCGTAACGATCCGCCGCCGAGCCGCCGATCATGGTGAGCGCCAGTGTCGGAATACCGGCCGCGAAATTCACCATGCCGAGCATCAGCGCCTGGTTGGTGAGCGAGCTCATCACCCAGCCTTGCGCCATCACCTGCATCCACGTCCCGGTATCGGAGATGGCCGAGCCGATGATGTAACGGCGGAATGGCCCCTGCCGCAGCAGCGCCAGCGCGTTTCCCCAAAATGATTTTGCTCCCGCCTTCATCGGACAGACTGATACGCGGAGAAGGAGCGAGTCGCAATCGGTCAGAAAGCTCCATTTGGACTCACCCGATGGCTTCAGCCGCTCGAAGCCTTATGCGAGAATACTTTCGTGATTCCGGACAATGCCGGCGACCGAAGAGCATCCGGCCGGGCGCGATTCGTCCAAATGCGAAGCACGAGAACAAAGCCAGGGCGCCAAACACGTAGCCCATCAGCCAAGCTGAATGACCACCGCGCCAGGACTGAAATCGATGCGATAAGAGCGAGCTTGAACTGTTCGGCGCGAAGGAGTGAAATGCGCGCATGAACGGCCACGAACCCAAGATCGAAATCTTTGAGCCCTTTGGCGCTGCGTACGAAGTAATGAAAACAATTCTGTTTCGCCCCTTCGACGCGATGAAATGGCTTACCATCGCTTTTGCCGCATTCCTGAGCGGGGCGTGGGGCGGAGGACTCCATTCCGGTTTCAGAAATCCCGGCCGGTTTGGTGGCGGCAACTGGAGATATTGGAGAACGAGTCATGGGATCGACTCGACGGATTGGACGATGCCGCCGTGGTTGATTGCGGCTCTGATCGGCGGCGGGTTACTGCTGATTGTCGTGGTTGTTGTCTTCATGTGGATTTCGGCGCGGGGCCGATTTATTTTCACAGATTGCGTCGTGAAGAATCGAGGAGCGATCGCCGAGCCTTGGCGGGAATTCCGTCGCGAAGGAAACAGCTACTTCCTCTTCTTGGTCGTGGTGGCATTCATCGTCCTGGTGCTGCTGGGCTTGCTCGTGCTCGTGATCGCGGTGCCGATGGGTTTATTTGCGGCAGACCGCGGATCGGCCGGTCTCGGCGTTTCGGCGGTAGTCCTGTTCATTGTCATCGGGCTGGTCTGGCTGGTGTTCTCGATCTTCTTCGCGATCGTCTCCCAGTTCATGGTGCCGGTGATGTACCGGCGCCGCTGTTCTGCGCGCGAAGCGTTCGGGGATGTGGCGAGACTGGTCCTTGGCCGGCCCGGCCCGTTTATTTTGCTCGCTCTTTTTGGCCTGGTGCTGGTGATCGCGCTGGCCATCGTCGGCACAATCGTTGCCTGCGTCACCTGCTGTGTCGGTGGTCTTCCTTATGTCAGCACCGTCCTCCTCCTGCCGGGAATCGTCTGGTTATTTGCCTTCAAACTTTTGTTCCTGCGCCAATTTGGAGACCAATATGATGTCTGGGCGACGCTCGCCATTCCTGAGATGGCCGTGCCACCCGCGGCTCCTCCTGCGGGTCAAGGATTACCGCCACCACCGCCACCGGTCTGATCACGTAATTGGTCGTGAGTATTAAGGCTGCGGAGCTGTCGCCTTGGCATCAGGCGCTGTACCTGGTCCTTCGTCGTCCGGCAGCACTTCGATCCGCACGCGCGCTGATCCTTCCCTCAATATCCCGAGTTCGGCGGCTGCTTCTTTGCAAAGGTCGATCATCGCGTGAGAGGTGATGCCGCGATCGGTGATCCGCACGATCACGCTCCTGCCGTTGGCCAGATGCGTCACGCGAACCATCGTTCCGAGCGGCAGGCGATTGTGTGCTGCGGTCAGCTCATCTTTGCCGGCACGTCGCTTCGCCAATGAGTCAACCGGGACGTCGTACCAAACCGCGTACCCTTCACGCTCGAATGGTTTCTTCTCCGTCTTCGTTTTTGCGGAAGGAGCCGGCTGAACATCCGCGGACTTTTCATTTTTCGCGGTAGGATCGGTTGGGCTCTGGGTCGAAGTGCGCTTGCAGTCGGAGAGAGCGAATGCCGTTGCTAACAAAACGATTCCGCCAGCCAGGCGCAGTTTAGCGAAGTCATTCCGTGCTGTAGGCATAATTGCGCTCGTGGATCACGTCCCGGATTTTCCGCGCGAGCGTTTGCGGGGTGAACGGCTTCTGAAGCAGATCGAAGCGCGGGTCGAGCACGCCGTGATCGCCGATGTCGTTGTCCGAATAGCCCGAGACGTAGAGAACTTTCATGTCGGGACGAACCGCGGACAGTTTCGCCGCCAATTCCTGGCCATTCATATTCGGCATGATCACATCGGTCACGAGGAGATGGATCGTCCCATCGAAGGTGCCGGCCATCTCGAGTGCGTCCACTCCGTCGCGCGCGCAAAGGATGTTGTAGCCTTGCTCCTGCAGGACCTCGCAAACCAACTCTCGCACAATCTCCTCGTCCTCGACCACCAGGACCGTTTCAAAATTTTCCGACTTATCGACCGGCGCCAGCGGCGTTTTTGTGAAATCGACAGGAGCCGTCACTTGCGGGAGATAAATTCGGAAGGTGCTTCCTTTGCCGGGTTCGCTCTCCACCGAAATTCCGCCGCCGGTTTGCCGCACAATGCCATACACCGTCGCGAGGCCGAGACCGGTGCCTTTGCCGGGGCCCTTCGTCGTGAAGAACGGCTCGAAAATATGCGACTTGGTTTCTTCGTCCATGCCCGCGCCGGTATCGGTGACCGATAGCACCACGTAGTTCCCCGGTTTGAGTGAGGCAGCGATGTGCTGGGCGGTGGCGCTATCGAGCTGCGCGTTGGAGGTGCGAATGATCAGCTTGCCGCCGGTGGGCATCGCGTCCCGGGCGTTGACGCCGAGATTCAAGACCACTTGTTCGAGCTGGCTCGGATCGGCTTTCACGCGTCCCATTTCGGCATCGGGATGAGATTGCAAATCGAAGCGCTCGCCGATCACGCGCCGCAAGAGTTTTTCCATCTCCACCACCAGCGCATTCAGATCGATGACCTTCGGCTGGAGGATCTGCTTCCGGCTAAAGGCGAGGAGCTGGCGGGTGAGGGCGGCAGCCTGCTCTCCGGCTTTGCGAATGAGATCGGCGTTCTGCTTGGCGAGGGCGTTGCTGGTGGTGCGGGTCGAGATCAGCTCCGCGTAACCGATGATGGCCGTAAGCAGATTATTGAAATCGTGCGCCACTCCGCCAGCCAGGCGCCCGACCGCTTCCATTTTTTGCGAATGGCGAAGCTCTTCCTCGCTTTTGCGCAAGGCCTCCTCGGTCACGCGGCGCTCTTCCATTTCGCGGATCAGGTTATCGCGCTGCTCGAAAAATTTCCGGGTGGTGCGCGCCAGTTCTCCAAACTCGGAGTGGTCCTCACACAGTTTCTCGATCGGCTTCGGATCGCTTCGTTTCAGGCTGCCCATGATCTTGCGAAGCGGGTGGCTGACCCACCGAACTACGGACCAGTAAATCAACAGGAGAAGAACGAAGGCAAAAATGAAGAGCGACAGAATTAGTTGCTCGTTCGAGCGGTTTAGCAGCCGAACAACGGGCATCTCATTTCTCACCATCAAGTGCGCGAGCGGCTGACCGTCCCAGCCGTAAAGAGTCTTCGGAAACGCGATCAAGCCATCCTCGAGAATTTCCCGTGGACGCGCGTCGGCGGACAACAAGCTCAGTTTCGTATTCGAGAATAGCGACATGTCTTCCAACGGCGGTTCGTTCCACAGGCGGCCCACGAAGAAGAATCCCTGTTGCGGAGTTTGGCGGGCATGATCTTTCGAGCCGTGGACCGTTGCACCCCGGATCTCCATAAGATCGTCTCCGACTTTTATGAAAAAATGAGCTGCCGGATCCTTAGCGAAAATTTTGGCGAAAGCCTCGCGGGAGATGGGGAGATCGGATGGTTTCGTGTTCTTTCGTTCTTCGGCGACAGACTTCTCCAAGTCCGGATCGACCGATTGGGCATCGCGCGAATAAAGAAGGGTAGCATCAGGCGTATAGATCCAGACCGCATTTGCTTTATAGCCCAGAAGGGTTTCTTGACTGACGTTCTCGCTCAGCCATTTCATATTCCTGGTCTGGATCGCCTGAACCATGTCATCCCAAGTGCTGTCGTACTCAGCCAGCGTCTCCAAAGGTTCGCCGTCCTTTGCCAAAAACGTTTCGAAGGAGCGTTTGGCCTCTATTAGCCGAGTCGTCCGAATCTCGCGGAAGGTACTCTGATCCAGGGCACGAAAAGCCCATAGCCCAACCACGAAAATGACCACCACTACTAGGAGTAGGAGCGTGATCTTGGTTTGGACTTTCATTCTGATCTCAACGCTTCCGCGCGCTCCACACTATTGATTAATCGTCAGCCCGCGTCGGTCAGACGCACCCGGTATCTATTTATTCGGTAACAGCTGCTCGCGAATGGTAACTATTTTCAAATCATCTCCCCCAGATCGCACCGTCCAGAAGTATTTCGCCTTGCCGGACGTGGTGCGTTTTTTGTTGCGACACTTATATGCAATCGAAAACTCGACATTGGTTTCTCCTTCGTTGCCAGAGGGTACGATGGTGACGGGCGCGCTCAGCGTATATTTTCTCTCAGGCCAAGCCTTCAAGTAATCCTTGGTATCCTTGACGACAAAACTCTGGTCCACCAATCCGTATTGAAAGTATTGGACTGGAAAAGCGTAAAACCAAACTTGCAGGCAAATGTCGTTTGATTCGCCGTTGCGAAGATAAGCCTCTACAAATTTGTTCACTCGATCCGGCGAAATATCTTGTGAAGGTGGCGGAGCCTCTGCCGGGGGGTCCGGGACGACAGGTAAATCCGGTCCCTCGGGCGGACTCTTTTCAGCATAGGCGACCGCCGACTGAACGTGCAAAGAGGCGGCTGTGTCCGCATCAAGGGTACCCGTGACTTCGAAGCCTTTACGTTTCTGATACCGTTTCAGCGCACCAATTAGCTCAGGGGTGGTTTGGCCGTTAAAGTCACCAAAATAGAGATTTCGTTTGCGCAATTCTTCCTGCACTTGCCGCGTGGTTTCGTCGGCGTGAGCTGCAATCGCTGTCGCGAATAACGCGACACACAGGCAGACGACAGTTCGCATCATTTTGATTCCCTGGACCCAGGTACCAATTGGATCGTATGGAAATTATTGATCGGTCGTATGCCAGAACTCTTGGAACGCAGCCGGCCAACTCCGATCCAACACGCTTTGTCGCGCTTTTTCCGACATCCGCTTCCGCATGGGCGCATCACCGACCAGCAGAGTGATCGCGCGCGCCACATCGTCGGTGTCTCGCGCTTTCGTCACGATTCCGTTGACGCCGTCTTGCACCAGCTCCTTCGGGCCGCCGAGATCGGAAACGATCACCGGTAGGCCGGAGGCCTGCGCCTCGATTATGACGTTGCCAAAGGTGTCGGTCGTGCTCGGGAAGACGAAAACGTCCGCGGAGGCGTAAGCTTTCGCGAGAGGTTCGCCGGTAAGATATCCGAGGAAGACGGCGTCGGGCAGCGCTGCCGTCAGCGCCTCCGAATACGGTCCGTGCCCCACGACATAAAGCTTCACGGGGTGGCCGGCCTCGCGGACTTTGTCGTACGCGGCCGCCAGCACATCGAGATCTTTTTCGCGCGAGATGCGGCCAACGTAGAGAAGGCGAACTTCCTTGCCGTTCACTCCGGAACCGGGCCAGAAGGAGAGGTCGCGCCGGGCCGGATTGAACAAATCGGTGTCGAGCCCGCGCGGCAAGATCTTCAGTTTTTCCGGCGCGAACCCGCGATCGATCCAGCATTTCCGATACTGCTCTGAGTTCACAAAGACGGTGTCCACCTGGCCGTAGAGCCAATGCATGTAGCTCCAGGCCAGACTTTCGAGGAATCGATCGTCGGTCAAAATGCGGACGTACTCGGGGATATCGGTGTGATAAATTCCGCTGGTTTGCAGGTTCAACATCTTCGCCGCTAGCAGCGCCGTCAGCCCCATAGGCCCCGGCGTGCTGATGATGATTTCCGTGAATTGCTCTCGCTGCACGTAATCGAGGATTTGCAGGATGGGCGGAAAGCTCAGCCGTTGGAGCTCATACTCCGGCAACTCGAACTCGCCGATCGGCCGGAAGTTTTTGATCGGGATGTCGTCCACGGTCAGATCCCGGCGCGAAGTGACGACAATCAACTTCTCGCCGGCGGCCACTCCCGCTGCGGTCATCTTGCGGATCGTGTTGGCGACGCCATTGACGTCTTCGAGCGTGTCGGTGAACCAGGCGCGCTTTCGATTTTGGAGCGCGGGCGGGATCGCCCCCGTCATCTGAAGGAAAATCTCGCGCAGCCATTTGCGGGAGGGCGCCTGGCTATGAAAGGCGTAGATGTAAGGCGAGAGCAGGACCACGATCGGCGCGAGCCCACTCAAGGCCTGCATGCTTTCGATCACGTTGCCGGTCCGGATTTGCTGGACGAATTTCTCGAAGAAACGAAAGGCGAGCTGTTCGCAGACGAGATTCGCCATGAGGAATGTGCGCCGCTCTGGCTCCGTTACTCCCGCCATCTCCCGGGCCAGTTGCGCTTTCACCTTCGGCCGCGCGAAATGTTTTGAGAGCCCTTTCCAAAGCGAGACGTTGCCCGGTTTCGCCATCTCGAAGATTTTTCCCGACATCACCCCCTGCGCAATGAAGTGCGCTTTCTCGCGCAACGTGAATTCAGTTGGGTCGCGCCCCTCCATGAAGCGCGAAAACATCGTCTCCAGCAATGGAGCGCTCGGGCCGAGACGTTCCGTGAAGCGGTCCTGGATGAAACAGGAAACCGTGTTGTAAAAACCGTGGGACAAGGCCAGCGGTGTGCCGCCTTCTCCCCGCGGCTGGCAGTCACCCTTCCGGACGTGCTGGAGAAACTCCGCGGGGCTTCGCGCGCGCGGGGTCTCGGTATAGGCGCTGGCGACGAACTTTCCGCCGTGATCATCTGAGCCGCCGGTGAAAATCTTCTTCCATGGCTCGGCGTGGGTAGGCTGAAGGTTGTGGCGGTTCGCCAGCTCCTCGATTTTTTCCAGCGTCAGACCGGCCAGAAGTTCGCGGCCGAGGACGCTCAGGAGCGCGTCCCGCAACCCGTTAATGCCTTCGAAATGCTTGAAGAGGAGAATAAGCCGTTCGAGG
Source organism: Verrucomicrobiota bacterium (assembly GCA_041167565.1). Taxonomy (GTDB): domain Bacteria; phylum Verrucomicrobiota; class Verrucomicrobiia; order Chthoniobacterales; family UBA10450; genus AV80. The sequence continues at coordinate 15,314 of JBEEHU010000104.1, forward strand.
TGGGAGGTCTCGAGCTTGCCGTTAATGCTGTAGAGCGGGTGCGCAACCGAATGGCTGATTTCCGCTTTCTGGAGGTAGCTTTGCAGCTCGTAGATATTTTCCCGGAGAGCCGCGATCTCGGCATGCTGCGCTTCCGAGATTCCCCAGACGAGCAGATGAAGTTTGCACGGATCCTGGGGGAAATGAGTCGTAACCTCCTCGCTGATAAAAGTCTGACCCAGCTCTGCTATTTCGAGATTCCCGTCGATCGTGTCGTGATCGGTGATCGTGACGTAATCCATCCCGCGCTTTCGGAGGAGCCGGTAGAGCTCCCGCGGATCGGTATAGCTGTCCGGAAAATCAAACCGCCGAAAGAGCCATTCCTCCGAGCGCGCACTGAAGCGCGAATGAATGTGGAGATCGCAAAGGCTCATGCGAAAAGCTCTCAGACGCGGCTGCGGGTGCGCTTGTCCGCGATCCAATCTCGATAGGTCGTCACGCTCCGGTTTGCGCCCAGCCGATCGGTCAACCGCAGGATCTGCCGCCAGATTTCAGGGTGCTCCAGATCCGGAGGGTGAATGCTCACCCGCGCCAGGGGCGTGCCCGCGAGGTGAAGAGCGAGCGTTTGATTCCAAGCCAGACTCGCGATGCAGCGCCAGTTGCTGCGGACGCTGTAAGCGAGCGTGCGTGCGGGGAAATTGGTTTGCGAACGCAGGTCCCGCACTCCAGTCAGTCGGGTGGTATATTCCATCTCAGCGTCCGCGGCCGCTCGTTCCCCGGCCGAGCCGAGCAACCAGGCGGGAGCGATAAACCCGCGCGGCGTCAGGCCCGCTCTGGTAAATTCCTCGCGCGCCCGGGTGATTCGACGAAGCGCTTCGTCGTAATCGAGGTCGTAGAATTCCGCTTCGTTATTGGTGTAGAGGCGGGTCAGGAATTTCGCGCGCACATTCTCCCCATCGCGCCGCGCCCTCTCGTGGAAGTAGCCATGAATTACGATCTCGTGGCCCTGCGCTTCCAACTCCTGGAGCCAACGGACAAATTGCCGATCGTCCGTCGCCGACCCGCGATGGTGGTAATTCGGCACCACCAGCAACGAGCACACCGGCACATGATGACGGGAAAGCTCGAGCAGAATTTTTTCGACGGCGGCCCGGGTAGTTGGGGCGACGTCATGGATTGAAACGACAAGGGCTTCACGCTCCGCTTCCGCCGAAAGAGCGAAGATCGAAGAGAACGAAGTCGCAGTGGCGCCGGTCACGCCGGATTTTCCATCCCAACCGGGGCGCAAACAAGCCTAATCGCGACCCTACCCCGCCATTCGCAGGATCTCCTGAAATTCCGCGCTCGTGACGGGCTGGACCGACAGCCGTGACAGACGCAGCAGCGCCATTTCCTTTAGTTTCGGATTGCCCTTGATCTCATCGAGCGTGACCGCTCGGGGCAAAGCTTTCTCTGGACCAAGATCGACTGCGCTCCAATCGCCCTCCGTCGCGGTCGGATCCGCGTACGCCTCGCGGATTACTCGGGCAATCCCGAAAACCGCTTTGTCGGTTACGCTATGATAATAGAGAACGGCATCGCCCTTCTGCATCACACGCAGATTATTTCGCGCCGTGTAATTGCGCACGCCAGTCCAGGCCGTCTTACCGTCTGCGACGAAATTCGTCCAGGAGTAGGCCGACGGTTCCTGTTTCACGAGCCAGAATTTTTTCACCGCCATCTTGGATATGCCTTTATGGACGATTCGACAACTGCCCTTCGCTGTTTCACACTCGCTCTGATGTCGCGCGGCGCATTTATCACATTCGAAGGTTCTGAAGGCTGCGGGAAATCCACGCAGGTGAAGCGGCTCGCATCACGCCTCGAACAGACGGGTCTGCGCGTCCTGATCACGCGCGAGCCCGGCGGCACGGCCATCGGCGAAAAGATCCGCGATCTCCTCCAGTTTGCTCCGGAAAGTTTTGGTATGGCGCCGGAGACCGAAGTCTTACTTTTCGAAGCCAGTCGCAGCCAACTCGTCCGCGAAACCATCCGGCCCGCCCTCGAGCAAGGCGCCATCGTGATCTCCGATCGCTTCTTTGATTCCACCACGGTGTATCAAGGCGTCGCCCGGAAACTCAATCCCGACATCGTCGCGACGTTGAATGATTTTGCGGTCGGCGCCAGCCGCCCGGACCTCACCATTATTCTGGACGTCGATGTCGCCACCGCGCGCGAGCGGATGCGGCGGCGCGTTCGTCCGGTCGCAGTGATCGATCGGATGGAAGAAGAGCCGCTCGAGTTTTACGAACGGGTATGCGAAGCCTACCGTGATCTTGCCCAGCGCGAGCCAGCTCGTTTCGTCTTGATCGACGGCTCGCGGTCACCGGACGAGATTGCAGAGCAAATCTGGGATGCCGTGTCCCAGCGGTTTCCGATGTTTGCGGTGGAAGAATCGCAAATCGCAAATCGCAAATCGAAAATATAGCGATGGCCTTCACCCGCCTTAGCGCATTGGAATATTTGAGTCGCGCCTACGAGCGCGGACGCCTCGCTCATGCCTACTTAATTTCCGGACCGCCCGGCAGCGGCAAGCGCGGACTCGCCTCCGATCTTTCAAATCTGGTGTCGGGCGGAACTTCACCTGACGTTTTCCTTTCCCAACCGCCCGGAGTTTACCTGGCCGAGCCGGAATCGAAATCGCGCCGCATTGTCATCGATCAGGTGCGCGCGCTCGAGCATGCCTTGCAGATGCGGAGTTCGGACGGCCATCGCAAAGTCGCCATCATCGCGGACGCAGACCGTCTTCAACCGCAGGCCGCGAATGCATTTTTGAAAACGTTGGAAGAGCCGCCTAACGACTCGCTCCTGCTGCTTCTAAGCTCCATGCCGGAAGTTTTGCCGGACACCATTCTCTCGCGTTGCATCGCGGTGCCGCTGGCGACGGACGAAAAAGTGCGGCCCTCTTCGGAAGAGGAGGAATTGTTGGAGTTGCTCGGCGCGGGCGCCGCTCCGACGCGGAAGGGAGTACAGCCGGCCTATCGACTCGCGCGCGGCTTCCACCGATTGCTCGGGCAGATGCGCGAAACGATCCAGGAAGAAAACGCCGCTGCCTTGAAGCGCGAGGAGGCGCGCTACAAAAACACCACCGACGGCGCCTGGCTCGATGAGCGCGAAGACTACTTCAAGGCGCTCACGGAAAGCCAGTACGTGCGGCAGCGTTCGCGCCTGGTCGAGACGCTTTTTCTCTGGTGGTCCGATGTGCTTCGGGCGAGCACCGGCATCGCGCGGCGGGAACTGCCCTCCGCCAGCGCCCAGACGCAACTTCTCGGACAAAAATTGTCGACCGCGGAAATCCTTCGGCGGATTCGGCGCCTGGAAGAAATGCGCGATCACCTTGGCCGCAACATCCAGGAAGCGCTCGCGATCGAGGTCGCGTTTCTCACTGTCTTCACGTTTTGATTTGAGCGTGCCCTCTCGCGCACTCACAATGGCAACTTCATGAGATTCGAAAATCAGGTCGCGGTGGTTACGGGTGCGGGGCGGGGGATCGGGCACGCCATCGCGGTGCGTTTGGCGAGCGAAGGGGCGCGAGTCGCCTCGGTCAGCCGCACCGAAGCCAATGCGCAAAAAACTGCCGAGGAAATCAACGGCTTGCGAGCGGATGCGGCCAAAGCCTATGCGGTCGATGTCGCCGATCACGCCGCCGTGCAGAAGACGGGCGCGCAGATCATGGAAGACTTCGGTCGCGTCGACATTCTGGTGAACAACGCCGGCGTCACGCGCGACGGTCTCAGCATGCGGATGTCGGTGGAGGATTGGGACACCGTCCTGAATACGAACCTGAAGGGTGCGTTCAATTTCACGCAGGCTTTGATGCGGCCGATGATCAAGCAGCGAAGCGGCCGGATCATCAACATCAGCTCGGTCATCGGATTGATCGGCAACGCCGGGCAGGCGAATTACGCCGCCAGCAAAGCGGGCTTGATCGGCCTGACGAAATCGCTCGCGCGCGAGCTGGCCAGCCGCGGCATTACCGTGAATGCCATCGCGCCCGGGTTGATCGAAACCGACATGACCGGCATTCTTTCCGACGAGGTGCGACAGGCGATCCTGCAAAAAATCCCCCTGGGAAAACTCGGGCAACCCGACGACATCGCCGCGGCAGTCGCGTACCTCGCGTCCTCCGAAGCGCAGTACATCACCGGCCAGGTCCTGGCCGTCGATGGCGGCATGGTGATGTAGGTGGCGCGGATTTGCGCCCTCGCGCTTCTCGTTTCATGGTGAAATCATGACGACGGAAAAAGCGACGTTCGGCGCCGGATGCTTTTGGGGTGTGGAAGCAACGTTCCGCGCCATTCCCGGGGTGACCGGTGCGACCGTGGGGTATGCGGGCGGCACAAAAGAGAATCCGACCTATGAAGATGTGTGTGGTCATGGAACCGGACACGCAGAAGTGGTGCAGGTGGAGTTCGATCCGGCCGTCGTGAGTTACGATCGGCTCCTTGATGTCTTCTGGTCGAATCACAATCCGACCACGCTCAATCGCCAGGGTCCCGACGTCGGCGATCAATATCGCTCCGTGATTTTTTATCACACGCCTGAGCAACAGGCGGTCGCCGAAGAATCAAAAGCACGCCTCGAGAAAGGCGGCCGATTCAAACAGCCTATCGTCACGTTCATTCAGCCCGCACCCACTTTCTACCCCGCTGAAGATTATCATCAGCGCTATCTCGAGAAGCGCGGGCTGGCGCATTGCGCGATTTGACCGCGCCGGGCACGCATGAAGCGCGACGTCATTCGTTCGATAAATTTCGTGCATGACGCCGCCGAATTTATTCTTCAGCACGCGCGGACGGCCTTAGCCGAGCGAGAGCAATTTCGGATAGCGCTTTCGGGCGGAAACACGCCGCGACCGATTTATACCGAGCTGGCGAGGATCGGCCGGGAGCTCCCGTGGGACCGGGTGTTTTTCACCTTTGGCGACGAGCGTTGCGTGCCGCCTGACGATGAGCGGAGTAATTTTCGGATGGCGCGCGAATCGCTTTTCGTTCCCGCGGCCGTGCCGGAGAAATCGATTGCGCGCATTCGTGGCGAAATCGATCCGCAGATTGCGGCGCAGGAATATCAGGACGGGCTCGATCTCCTCGCCGCGCAACGGGGCGAAATGATTTACCGGCACGATTTGATCCTGCTCGGAATGGGGGACGACGGACACACCGCGTCTTTGTTTCCGGGAACGGCAGCGCTGGCGGAGAAAACGAGAAAGGTGGTGGCCAATTTCGTCCCGAAATTCAACAGCTGGCGGATCACGTTTACCTTTCCGCTCATCAGCCAGGCCCGGCACATTTGTTTCCTGGTCAACGCGAACAAGAACGTCGCGCTCCTCGAAAAAGTGCTCGCGGGCGACCGGCAGTTTCCCGCGGCGCAAGTAGAACCCGCCAATGGCGGCCTGACCTGGTTTCTCGGCGAGGCCTAATATTCCTCGCCGTCGTCTTTCGTCGCGGGCGCCACGCGATCTTCTACTCCATAGACATGGAACATGACCGCAAACCAATAGATCGGGATCAACGCGAGTCCGAACCCCGCGGTCGCGGTCGCCGCGAGCGCACCGAGGAGAATTGCGCCGAACGCACCGATCACGAAAAGGAGGCCGAGCATTTTGTAACCTTTGTAAACATGTCCGAGCCCGGGAACCACGCTCAACATCACGGCAACCAAATCGCTCGCCTTGCCCTCGGCCGTATCGGTATCGGGCGCGCGCACCCAATCGCAACGGTCGCACGCCTCCGCGTCTTTGGGCAGGACATGTCCGCAGAGTGGGCAGGCCATCGTGTCCGCCGAGACGGGCGGTTCGAAAGTGGGCGCGTCGGTGTATTCCAAAATCTTCCTCCCGGTTAACTCGATGGCTCGAGCGACCTAACGGTCACAACAGAGAAAGATTTCGTCAAGCAAACTCAACGCCTCTTTCTGCGCGTGCATTCTTTTTTTCGGCCATGCACAATGCGCGGGTGGCGTCGCTTCCTCAGATCGTTTCCTACGCGGATGAGCATCTGCGGATCCGCGATATCGGCGATTGGCCGAATGCGTTGAACGGCTTGCAGCTGGAGAATTCCGGCACTGCCACGAAAATCGGCGCGGCCGTCGATGCCTCGACCCGCGCGATCGACGCGGCCATCGAACGCGGGATCAATTTTCTGATCGTGCATCACGGTCTGTTCTGGCCGGGCCTGCAGCCGATCACGGGCGGACGCCGGCGGCTGATCGAGCGCGCGTTCCAACAAGATCTCGCGATCTACAGCGCCCACCTGCCGCTCGATGTCCACTCGGTTCTGGGCAACAACGCGCAGCTCGCCGGCGCGTTGGGGTTCGAAAATACCGAGCCGTTTTTCGAAGTGAAAGGTCAGCCTGTCGGCTTGAAAGTGACCGCCGAGATATCGCGCTCGAGTCTCGCGAGCAAGCTCGAGCAATCGTTAGGCAGCGGCGTGCGAATGTTTCCCGCGGGCCCGGAAACAGCGCGAACCATCGGCTTGATTACCGGCGGCGCCGGGTCCGATATTTACGACGTGGCCCGGGAAGGGATCGACACCTTCATCACCGGCGAAGCGCCCCATTGGGCCGCCGTGGCCGCGGACGAGCTGGGGATCAACCTTCTCCTCGGCGGCCATTACGCGACTGAGACTTTTGGCGTAAAAGCCCTGGCCGCCCACTTGTCGGACCGTTTCGGTTTGCCTTGGGAATTTCTCGATTGCCCGACCGGATTATGAACAAGCCCGCTCACAAGATCGCCGGAAGCCGGTCGTCTTAGGGCCGAAATTTGGGAAGGATCTCTCGTGGACGGAACATTCATTTGCCTTGGTATTGTGGTGGTAATTGTGCCGCTGGCTCTGCTGGTCATCGGCACAATTGAATTGCACAAGCTGAAATCAGCCGTCCGCCATCTGGTGCGCCGCGTCGGCGAATTGGAGTCGCGCGCCCTGCCTTCTGAAGCCAGGCCGCCTGCGCCGCGACCGACCACGCCGCCGGTTTTCTCAACGCCAAAAGCTGCGCCGTCGATGCCGCCGCCGATCCCAGAACCGGCACGCCCAAGCTTCCCGATCGTTGCGCCTCCGCCATTAAAGCCGCCGCCCGACCCGCCCGCACCAGCTCCACCTCTTGCGAAGCCAATCGATTGGGAAGCATTCCTGGGAGTAAAACTTTTCGCCTGGATCGGCGGCTTCGTTCTTTTCCTCGGGATCGTGTTTCTCGTGAAATATTCCTTCGAGAACAATCTCATCACCCCCGCGATGCGCGTCGCCATCGGGACCGTGCTCGGACTCGGCCTCATCGTCACCGGTTGGCTGACGGCGACGCGGCGGTATCGCGTTTCGGGACAAAGTCTCTGCGCTACCGGTGTCCTCGTCCTCTACGGCAACATCTTCGCGGCTCACGTCTTTTACCATCTGATCGAGCTGGCGCCGGCTTTCATTTCGATGGCGGTGGTAACGGCGGGAGCGTTCTTCCTGGCGGTCCGCATGAACGCGCAGGTCATCGTCATTCTCGGTCTCCTCGGCGGATTTCTCACGCCTGTTCTGCTCTCGACTGGAGTGGATAATCCGACCGCTCTCTTCGGGTACATCGCTGTGTTGAACGTGGGCGTCGCCGCGGTCGCCTTGCGCAAGCGCTGGGATTACCTGGTCATGCTCGCCGCGGCCGGCACCGCCTTGATGGAGTTTGGTTGGGCTGCGCGATTTTTCGATCCTTCGAAAGCGAACGTTGCCTTCACGGTCTTCCTCGGTTTCGAAGCGCAATTCCTCGCGATCTTCGCGTTGCAACGCCGAGAAAATCCACCCGAGAATTGGACCGCGCGAGCAGCCGTCACCATGGGTTTCGCCGCAATCGTCTGGGCCTTTTGTCTCCTGACTTATCCTGAACTGGGTCGCCGTCCCGGTTTCCTTTTCACGTTCGCTTTCGCTGCCGAAGCCGGACTGCTTCTTCTTCCCATCCTGTTTTCGAAATGGAGCGCACTCACACCCATCAGCGGGGCCGCCCTCTTTTTTTTCCTGGCGGGATGGACGGAGAATTATCTGACCGACGGGCTGCTCTGGTGGGGACTCGGCGGCTACGTCGTCTTCGCGATTCTTCATGCGAGCTTCGCCTTCCGGCCGACACTGGCCGCGCCGGGCGCGCCCGCCATAGAGAATGCGTGGCAAAGTTACGTGCCGCTTTTACCGCTCATCCTGATCTGGATTTGCGTCTCCAGTAACAAGACATCGTCCGCAGTCTGGGTGGACGTTCTTCTTCTCGACGTGATCGCGATTGCCGTTGCGTTCGCACGCCGTTCTCTTCCCGCGATCGCCCTTGCCCTGGTCGCGACGATCGCCGCGGCGGGACTTTGGATTTTAGTCGCACCACCCGACCTCGATCCGGTTGGTTTTCTGATTGTCGCGGCGGCCGCCGGCGTTTTCTTCTTTGCCACCGCGTTTTTCGCCGGCCAAAGATTTTTCCCGGATTCGCAGAATGTTCGTCGCAACATTCCCGCGCTCGCGGCTTCGCTGCCCTTTCTTCTGTTGCTCGTCGCGATGGCGAAGCTGCCGATTTTGAATCCAACGCCGTTCTTCATCACGGCATTCCTCCTCGCGGCGCTCCTCCTGGGACTCGGAGTTATTTCGCGGACAAGCTGGATCGCGCTGGTCGCGCTCGGTTTCACCTGGGCGATTGAGCGTGAATGGCAGGCGCTGCATTTTACTAACAGTTACGCCGCCCTCGCGCTTGGCTGGCAGCTCGCCTTTTTCCTCATCTTCCTCGGCTATCCCTTTTTCTCCAACGAAGAGCGCAAGCCGTTGCCTTGGGCGGTCGGCGCCCTCGCCGGCCCTCTGCATTTTTGGCTGATCTATGAGATCTTCTCCACGACATTTCCCAATCTTCGTAACGGACTTCTTCCGGCCGCGTTCGCGGTCCCGTACACGATCGGCACATTTTTCCTGGTCAAGAAAAGACAGGCCGACCCCGCGTCTGGTGACGCGCGCCTCGCCTGGCAAGGTGGAGCGGCGCTCTTTTTTATCAGCCTCATTTTCCCGATTCAATTCGATCGCGAATGGATCACGCTCGGCTGGGCTCTCGAAGGGCTCGCGCTTGTCTGGTTGTTCCGCAAAGTCCCGAATCGCGGCCTGCGTTACGTGGGCGTTGGGTTGCTTTGCATTGCCTTCGTCCGACTCGCGCTCAACCCGGCCGTCCTGGAGTACCACCGGCGCGCAGTCACGCCGATCTGGAACTGGTACCTCTACGCCTACGGGATCACGATCTTCTGTCTCTTCCTGGGCGGCTGGCTCTTTCGTGCGCCGCGACAATCGGCTTTCGAACGTTCGTCCCCAACTCTTCTCTACTCGTTAGGCGCGATCCTTACATTCCTGCTCCTGAATATCGAGATCGCCGATTATTTTTCGATCGGGCCGACGTTGACCTTTTCTTTCTCGGGCAACTTCGCTCGCGACATGAGTTATTCCATCGCCTGGGCCCTTTACGCCTTCGCGCTCCTCCTCATCGGCATGCGACAGAAAACGCGCTGGGTGCGTTACAGCGGAGTCGCGCTGCTCGTCGTAACTCTGCTCAAACTCTTCCTGCACGATCTCGGGAATCTCAGCCAGCTCTACCGCATCGGCGCCTTCATTGGGGTGGCGATCATTTTAATCGTGGCGTCGTTCGTGTATCAGCGCTTCCTCGTACCGAAAGTCGAAAAGGGCCCGCCGCCATTGTAGCCACGGCCCTGTGGGCCGTCTCGTTGTCGCGGGGTCGACCTCAAACGGCCCACAGGGCCGTGACTACAGCAATTTCCCTTTCGTAAATCCTGACTCCGCTGTTCTGTTGGCTCCGTGATTCCAACACCGGCCCCGAACAAACGCGTCAGCACGCGCGCGACCGGCATTGTCGGCATCGCCATCTTGTGCAGCCGCGTTCTGGGCCTCCTCCGCGAAGTCATCTTTGCCGCGCTCTTTGGCGCTTCGCGCAACATGGACGCGTTCCTCACCGCTT
>JBEEHU010000105.1:0-33860 GCA_041167565.1 Verrucomicrobiota bacterium
CCTCGGAAATTCCGCTAGCGCGCCTGCCTTCGTCCTGTTATTTGGCGCTGTGCGCATTCTCGTAACCGGTGGCTGCGGATTCATCGGGAGCAACTTTATTCGGTATATTTTGCAACATTACAAGCCGGCTTCGGTGAGCAATGTCGATGTCCTCACTTATGCCGGAAATCTCGCGAACCTGGACGGAGTCGCGGAGGAACATGGCGAGCGCTACGAGTTTTTCAAAGCGGATATCGCCAACGCCGATCAAATGGACGCGCTCATGACCGAGAACTCCTTTTACGCGGTCATCAATTTCGCGGCGGAATCGCATGTCGATCGCAGCATTAACGATCCGCTGAATTTCATTCATACGAATGTCGTCGGCACCAGCATCCTGCTCGATTGCGCCCGGCGCCATGGCGTCCAGCGTTTCATCCAGATTTCGACCGACGAAGTTTACGGGTCGTTAGGCGAAACCGGAAAATTCACGGAGCAATCGCCGATCGAGCCGAGCTCCCCCTATTCCGCGAGCAAAGCCGGCGCGGACCTGCTCGCGCTCGCCTGCCACAAGACCTTTGGCCAGGAAGTGATCGTGACCCGTTGCTCGAACAACTACGGCCCGTATCAATTTCCCGAAAAACTGATCCCGCTCATGATCATCAACGCCATGCGCGACGACCCGCTGCCGGTTTATGGCGACGGGATGAATGTGCGCGACTGGATTCATGTGGAAGACCATTGCGCCGGCATCGTGGCCGCGCTCTTCGAGGGGAAGCCGGGCCAGGTCTATAATTTCGGCGGCGACAGCGAAATGCCGAATATCGAAACCGTGAAAGCGATCCTGAAAAAGCTCGGCAAACCGGAGAGGCTGATTTCTTACGTGACCGACCGGCTCGGCCACGATCGCCGTTACGCGATCGATTCTTCCTTTGCGCAGCGCGAACTGAAATGGAAACCGCTGCACAATTTCAAAGACGGCTTGGATACGACGATCGATTGGTACGCGAACAATCGTGCCTGGTGGGAACCGCTCCTCGAACGCACTGGCCGGCACTAAGACTTTAGTCGCTCCAATCCAATCGCAGGGCGGCTAGCTCTCGGCGAAGCTCCGGCAAATCCCAGATGGCCACCTGTTCGCGCGAACCGCACGCGGCGAGATAGCGGCCGTCCGGACTGAAACGGACAAAGCCAAGGCCGAACGCTTTCGGCGGCTCGAGGGTGATCAGTTCGGCGCCCGTCGCCATTTCCAGCACTCGGATGCGATCGCCTGACTGCGGGAGCGCGAGCCAGCGACCTTCCGGACTGAGAGAAGCGAGGTTCCAAAAGGTTTGGCCCGGGTCGGGTTTCCAGACTTGATCGCGTTTCCATTGGCCGTCGGAATTTTCCAGCCATTGCCCCGCCTGAGTCAACTGAACGGTGATGATCTTGTTTGCCGAAGGCCAGAGGACGAGAGCGTTTTCGCCGGCAGGGAGTGTGACCAAAAGCTGGCCGGTGGCGATTTCCCAAATCTTGATGTCGGTACCTTGCCACGTTCCGGTGGCGAGGCGCTTTCCATCCGGGCTCAACGCGACGTTATGCATTGCGAGGTGAGGACCGATCCGGCGGCCGGCGGGATATTCGGGCGAAATAATCTCCGCCATCCCGAGTTTCGAATTTACCAGGATGACGCGTCCATCGCGCGCCCGTAGGGTGGCCTGCCAACCTTCGCCAGTCCGCCACGGTTCGAGAATTGTTTTGAGATTTCCATCGGAACCGCTCGCGGCGATCGATTGATGCGTAACTCCGCGGCTTTCGTCCGCAATCAAAACAGAGCGATCATCGGCGAACATGCACGTCACAGCGGTCGCCCCGGGAAGTGAGACGTGGGCGCTCTCAACTCCGGAAGCGATATCCCACACCCGCACGCATTCAGCGCCGGTGGAGACAAGCCGCTGAGAATCGGGACTGAAATCGAGCCAGCGATAAAGGAGCGGAGCAAATTCCCGCGTCTTCGGCATGAACATTCGTACCGCTTCGGTTGAGGCGACGCGGTAAAGTTCGACGGTGCCGTCGTAATTCGCGACAGCCAGACGCGAGCCGTCGGTGGAAAACCGTTGCCAGTCATGGCAGGCAGGTCCGTTAAAAAGAAGCCGTCCAGTGCTCGGCGCCCAAAAACGCAAAATCGCGTCCCATCCCGCAGTGGCCAGAATTTGGCCGCCTGGATGGTAGAGCGGACGCACCGCAACATTCTGGTGACCCTCAAGAACACGCAGCAGGGCGCCCTTCGCTGCATCCCAAATGCGAACCTGAAAATCTTCGCTACCGGTCGCCAGCTCTGTTCCGTCGGGACTCCAATCCACGCCGGTCGCGCCGGCGGGCTGCGATAATTTGTGGAGGAGCAGGCCCGTGGAAACTTCGCGAATTTCTATGACCGCGTCAGCGGCGCTGGTAATCGCGAGCCGTTGCCCGACCGGATCGAAGCGAAGGCCGCGCACAGCCGGCAGACCATTCCATTGCGCGGTCCGGCTTGGCATTGCGCCGGTCAAATCGTAGAACGCCAGCTCGCCGGACCCACTCGAGACCGCGAACAAGCGGCTATCTGGAGTAAAGGCCATTTCGGAAATCTTTTCGGCTCCAGTCAATTTCAGAACCGGCTGCGGCTGAGCGGAGGGATCGGCGCTCACGGACCAGAGCCACGTCTCGGTCTCGGAAATTCTTCCCGCGAGGAACCGTCCGTCTTTGCTGAAGAGGAGTTGGGTGACTGACGGAGCGGGAAAGTTTGCCAGCTCGAGATTGTCTCGCAATCTGCGAAGGCTGATCCGGTCCCCGGTTTGTGGAAAAGCGTAGCGTTCTAATTGTTCATCGAACGCTACCGGCGTGTCGATCGATGATCGCATCGCGGGCCAGCGGCGTTCGAGCACGATGTCTTCCAAGCCAAGGGCGGCGGCCGCGGCGTTGCGGAGCTCCAGGGCGGGACGAATTCGCGCAGCCGCTGCCAGCGCCTCGATGGCGGCGAAACGGCGTCCCATCTGAGGTGCAATACGAGTGGCGAGCGCCTGTTCGAGATAGGCGCGCCAAAGCTGCAATTGGGCCTCCTGTTCCGAGGCAGTGGCGCGGTCGCGTTCTCGAGCCACTCGTTTTGTGAAGAGAGCGGCTCCGGCGAGCGCGGATATGACCAAGAGAATCACGGCGACAGAGAGCGCGGCCAGTGCGGGTTTGCGCCGCGCCCAGCGGCTGAGGCGGACCAGTCTCGGGACAGGACGGGCGAGAACCGGATGGCCGCCGAGAAAACGCTCCAAGTCATCGATCAACGCCGCTGCGGAGCGGTAGCGCGATGAGGGTTCACGTTGCAAACAGGTGAGGCAAATCGCTTCGAAATCTTTTGGGATTCGCGAATCCAAGGCGCGGAGTGAGGGCGCTGTTTCCTGGTCCGCCCGGCGTAAAGCCTCGAGCCCTTTCTCAGTCCCAAACGGGAGCTGCCCCGCGACTAACTCGTAAAGTATCGCGCCCAGACTGTAGATGTCCGATTGGACCGTCGGTTCGGTGCGGGGGCCGAACGCCAGCTCCGGCGCGAGATAACCGGCTGTGCCCAGAAACGAGGCGGGCCCGGTCAAACCGCTCGGCTCTGATTCTAAAATGCGGGCCAGACCGAAATCGCTCACCATCGGAACGGGCGCGGCGTCCGGCGCAGAATCGTCCAGGAGAAGATTCGCCGGCTTCAGATCTCGATGAAGGATTCCACGCTCGTGGGCGTGCTGCACCCCGCGGGCAGCTTCGGCCAGAAATTGCGCGCATAAGCGCGGCATTCCTAGGAATTCCTTGCGCCGATCGGCCAGGCTTCCGCCGGGAACAAATTTCATCGCGATAAAAGGCGCCCCCCGATATTCGCCGGCCTCATAGATGGGCAGGACGTTCGGATGATCCAGCTTCGCCACGGCCTCCGCTTCAGCCTCGAAGCGCCTGCGCACATTCGGAGAGTCGAGCAACTGCGGCAGGATCATCTTCAGCGCGACGATCCGGCCCGGATGTTGTTGACGCGCGCGATAGACCACGCCCATGCCACCGCGTGAAATCTCCTCGAGGACGGTATAGCCCGCGACGAGCGATTCAGAATCGCTCTCGTCTTCCTCCTCGCTCAGCGCAGTGATGAGGCAGCGCGGGCAGATGCCCGCCATTTTTCCTTCCGGCAAAGGCATGCCGCACTTTGGACAAAGTGCCGGCAAGGGAATGGGCTCAGCGGCGCTCACCGGTCGAAGCTCAGCCCGACAGAGCGACTACTCGTTAGGCAACGAAGAAGAATTAAGAAAAGATCCCGCGAGTAATTAATGCTCACGATCGTGCCGTCAGCACCAGTCGCAGGTGACGGAATTCTTCTTCCACCTCATGCGGTGCAGAGACAGTCCGGGCAATCTCAAGGCGCAATTGTTCGGCAAACTGTTTCCGCAACCGGGAAATCGCCGTGCGCAGCGCGCCCCCGCTCAAGTTCAATGCGCCGGCAATTTCCTCCAGCGCTGAGCCCTGGCAGGTGCCGTCCAGAAAACCTTGCAGGGCGTCGAACACTTCCGCGCGTTGCTCACTCGCGAATTTTTCGCGCAGTCGAACGAGGGCACGGTGCATCACCTCTTGCGCCCACGTTTCCTCAAACAGATTATCCGCCTCCGATTCGCAGGACGGTTCCGGAACCAGGCGGCTTGGATCATCAAGCGATAAGATTTCGCACGCGCCGCCGCGTTTCTGACGGCCCGCGCGCTGCGCCTCATTCGCCAGGTAATATTTGAGCGCCCCGAGAAGGAACGAGCGGAACTTCCCTACCTCCGAGTCGGCCCGGCGAACCGTGCGATGCTCGAGCAAATGCAGAAAAAATCCCTGGGCGAGATCTTCAGCGTCGGACGCAGAGAAACCGGCGCGCCGGACGAAAGCAAAAACGGGCGACCAATAATCCCGGCAGAGAATCGCGAAGGCATCGTGTCCTTCAGCGACCGAATCTCCAGCCGCACGCACCCGGCTCCATCGGGTGGTCGGAAACGTTCCCAGATCCATGGATTTCGTCTCCGCGAGGGGATCAGTAAAGGCGGTGTTCGGATGGCGAAACATAACGGATTTCCGTTTATACGAGAGAATCTCAGCGAAGACAACGGTCCGGAGGAGGCCGGCGCTTACACCGCCGCCACCGCCATGAAACTTTTCCAGAAAGCGTGTAACACCGGCGAAGAAATGCCGGAGTACCAAGTGGAAGCAGGTGTGGACTGCGCCCATGGGCAGCGGCGTCAGTTATCGTCGGCTAAATGAAAGGATTCGCGTGAAGATTCTGTCGTATTTGTTCTCGGCTATTTGTGGGGTCGTCGCCGTCATTCTCGGCGGCGCTGCCTTGCGTGTGCAGCCGGTCAGTAACAACGCGCGATCCTCCACGTCGCCCTTATCGGGAAAGAAGGCGGCGGATTATCTTGTCGAAACCGGCGACGGACAATCTTTGATGCGAGCTCTGACAGCGGCGCGCTTCGGCTTGCAGTGGCAGGAGCATGCGCCAGGCGATGACAAGACCGGAGGCGGTTATTTTGCGATGAGCCACGACCAGGATTTGAACGCGTGGTTTGCTGGTGATGGCGTGACGGTGCGGTCGACGCTGCCGGAGATGAAACGCGGCCAGGCGTGGAGCATGGCCTTGCGATTGCAAGCGTACGGCTACGGCAAGCAACTGGTCGATGCACCTCCCATCGTTTCGCGTCAGGTAAAAGAGAATCGGATCGAATACGAACGGGCTTCTTCAAATCCGCACTCCGCAATCCGCATTCCCAAACTAGTCGAGTGGTACGAAAACCGCGCAGAAGGAATCGAGCAGGGCTTTACTTTGAACGACCGACCTGAGCGACACAATGGGGTTGGACCTAACGAACCCTTGCGCATTTCGCTCTCCGTAACAGGCGATCTGCGGGCCCGAAATAAGGACGAGGGAACGATCGAACTGGCGAAGGCCGAGGGTAAAGGCGGGCTGAGTTACAGCAAGCTAGGAGCCCAGGATGCGGACGGGAAGAAGCTGGCAGCGCGAATGGAAGCGAACGCGGATGGGCGCGAGATAGCTTTAGTGGTTCAAGACACTGGGGCACGGTATCCAATCGTGATCGATCCCATCGTGGCATCGCTGGAGAAGAAATTCGGAGACGGCTATACTCCCCACGCCGAGGCCCGTTTCGGGTTCGACGTTGCGATTGATGGCGACCGGGCGGTAGTCGGCGCCTGGAGGGACGCTTCGGATACAGGCAGAATATATTTCTTTTCGCGATCCGGTTCTACCTGGAGCAATTTTGTCCTCAACCGGGACGCAGACCCGGGTGGACAATGTGGTTACAGCGTTGCGATCAAGGGTAGTAAGACTGTATTTGGTTGCCCCGGAACAAACGCTGCTGCTGGGACAGCTTATATCTACGACGTCGTAAACGACAATCTCCCACGCCAGCTTATTCCATCCTCGGGTAGTCGGAACGCTGGCGACCGTTTCGGATCGAGTGTCGCCATTAGCGCCAACAAGGTGATAGTCGGTGCGCCTTTTAATGACAACCAGGCGGCAACCGACGCGGGCAGGGTTCACATCTTTACTTTCGCCTCTGATTTCAGCGCTTATTCGACCGCCTTTGTTGATGATTTTCAGCGCGCCGGAAACGGGCAATTTGGTTTCGACGTCGCGATTGATGGAAATACTTTCGTTGTGGGTATCCCAGGGGCAGGCACAGGAAAGGCGGCTGTTTATAATTCCACTACTCTTTCGTTTTCGACGTATCTCATCGCGGGCGATGGCGC
The DNA here is from genome assembly GCA_041167565.1 of Verrucomicrobiota bacterium. Taxonomy (GTDB): domain Bacteria; phylum Verrucomicrobiota; class Verrucomicrobiia; order Chthoniobacterales; family UBA10450; genus AV80. The sequence goes on from JBEEHU010000105.1 coordinate 6,757, forward strand.
GGCGGGCGACAATTTTGGACAAAGCGTCGGGATCAGCGGCAACACCGCTGTGGTGGGCGCGCCACTCAATAGCGAAAAAGGAAACGGCGCGGGCGCGGCCTATGTCTTCGTGCGCGACGCGAACGGGTTTTACTGGAGCCAGCAGCAAAAGCTCACGGGGAGCGACTCTTTTGCGGGAAACTTTTTTGGCGCGTCGCACATCGCCATAGAAGGCAACACGATCATGGCCGGCGCTTACGGTTATTCATTTTTCGACTTTAACCAGGGAACTATTTCGAGCGCGGGCGAGGCCTATATCTTCATGCGTAACGGCACGGTCTGGACAGAACAGGCGACAACTGGGGGGGATAAACATGCGGGGGACGAGTTCGGCATCGGCGTCGGCATTAGTGGCAACACTGTCATCGTAGGAGCACGCAACGCCACAGTTTCAGGCGTGGCCCGCTCCGGCGCGGCCTACGTCTATCGCCTGAGCTGCGTGCCGCCCTCCGCGACCTCGGTGGAACTATTTGATCTGAATGATTTGGTTATTCCGAGGACCGTCTGCCCAGGCACATCTGTCAGATTCAGAAGCGCCGGGAACTCGGGCTTCGGTAGTGCGAATAGCTATCAATGGCGGAAGAATGGCGTGAGCATTCCTGGTGCGACCAGCAATTCCTACACTCTTAACAGCGGGAGCTCGTCTGATACGGGTAGCTACGACATCGTCATCTCCAACTCCTGCGGCAGCGATATCTCAAATGCGATCGCATTTACCGTGCACACTTTCAGCCTTAATCTGGCGTCGCAAAACTTCGGCGTTAGCGGCAGCAACAGTAGCGTGAATGTTTCCTGCACGGGAAGCTGCAATTGGACGGCGGTCAGTAACGCGTCTTTCATCACTGTTACATCAGGCAGCAGCGGCACCGGCAATGGCACAGTTGGGTTTACCGTCGCGCCGAATCCGAACTCGGGACAACGCTCCGGCACGATAACTATCGCCGGACTCACCTTTTCCGTCACCCAGGACGGCACGAATTGCAGCTACTCGATCACTCCTACTTCCCAAACATTAAGCGCGAGCGCCAGCACTAACACCGTGGCCGTAACCGCGGGCGCCGGCTGCGCCTGGACGGCGACGAGCAATGATTCGTTTCTGAGCATCAATTCCGGCGCGAGCGGCAGCGGTAACGGCACGGTGACTTACACGATCGCGGCTAACTCGAGCATTTCGCCACGCACTGGCACGCTCACTATCGCGGGCCAGACCTTTACCGTGACGCAGGGCGCGGCAGGCTTGGTCGCCAACGTCTCGACTCGCCTTCAGGTTGGTCAGGATGACGACGCGCTTTTCGAGGGCTTCATTATTCAAGGCCCGCCTGGTTCGATTAAGAAAATCATAGTCCGTGCGCTTGGCCCTTTTCTCGCGGGCTTTGGGGTAGCTGATTACCTGGCCAATCCGACCCTGGATATCTTTCAAGGAAGCAACAGGATCGCGATGAATGACGATTGGAGAACCACGCAGATAGGAGGCATTATCACCGCCGATCAATCGACGGAGATCGCTACGGGCGGGTTCGCCCCGAGCAATGAGCTCGAGTCCGCGATCATCGCGAACCTGGCGCCCGGGAGTTACACGGCGGTCGTGCGCGGCTTGGGAAACACCACCGGCATAGGCCTGGTCGATGCTTTTGATGTGAGCGCTTCTTCCCCGGCGAAGGTGGTAAACTTTGCGACGAGGGGATTGGTTCAACCAGGCGATAAATTACTCACTGCTGGATTTATCATCCAGAACGGCTCGGTCCGCGCCGTCATCCGCGCCATCGGGCCTTCGCTGACCGGGCCGCCGTTTAACATCCCTAACGCTCTGCCCGATACGACCCTTCAGCTCAGGGATCAGAACGGCGGACTCATTCAGGAGAATGATGATTGGCAAACAGACCAGAAGGCGGAACTGGAGGGCACCGGTCTCCAACCAACCAACATCAAGGAAGCGGCCCTTGTCCGCACAATCCCGCCCGGCCAATACAGCGCCCAGGTGCGGGGCAAGCCGGAGGCAACGGGCGTCGGCGTTGTGGAGATCTACTTTATTCAGTAACTGGAACCCCGCGCATCGATCACATTGGCTGGTAGCGTTACAATTGCCGGTGGTGCTCTGCTGGTCTAAAAGTTCGTCTTCGGTTCCGGCCCGGAAATCAGTTTTTGGAAACGCGGATTGTTTCGCAGCGCATCCCATTCCCACCGTAGGCGAAGGTCGGCGAGCGTGATGTTATTCGGATAATCCGAACACTCGACCGGACCGGGAGTGGAGAGCAGACGCTCAATCAGCGTGATGGCCTGGTCCGATTCGCCGGTGAGCGCGTAAACGAGCGCCAGATTGGCCGCATGGCTGGCGCCGTGAAATGCGTTTTGGCTTTCTGGCTCGAGCTCGACGGCTCGACGACTTTCGCGAATGGCATCTTCCTTCCTCTGCATGTAGGCGTAAAGTCGTCCCAGTTCGGCATAACGCGCGGGAAGGTCGGGATTGTCGCGGACCCGCTTTTCGGTATCTGGGATCACCGTGGCAAAATAGTGCTGGGCCGATTCCATGTCCCCGCGGGCGCGAGCTATGCGGCCCTGGTAATATGTTTTCGCGCCGTCTCCGGCTGGAAAGAAATTTTCCAATGGAGATTCAGTCAGAATTTTTTCCGCTGCGGCATAATCGCGTTCCAGCATCGCCAGGTCCCAGCGTGCCACAGCCACCATTCCGTTGTTCTCACTGCCGGCGGGGATGTTTTCCAAAATTTTTCTGCCCGCGGCGGGATCGCCGTTCCGGAACACTTCCAGGTAAGCAAGGCCAATCTTGGGAAGCACGAAATCAGGTTTGATCGCCAGGGCGCGATTGAAACCGGCCGCAGCGGCGGGCCAGTCGCGCATGAAAAGGTAATTGTTGGCTGCGAGGAAAGCGATGCCGTGGTTGCGAGGATCGAGGGACCGGGCGCGCTCCACGCTTGCAATCGATTCGCGCCAGCGTCCCTGCCGGCGATAGATGCCACCAATGTAACCGTGAACCTCGGCATTATTGGGCGAAGTCGCTGCGGCGACCTCAAACTCCTTAAGCGCTGCGTCGTATTTCTTCTCCCCCCAATAGAGGCAAAGACCTAGAGCCATATGCGCTTCGCTTAAAGCTGGCGATAACCGCAGAGCTTCCTCCGCCTGGCTGCGCGCTTTCGCCTTATGCGTCCCATCGTAAACGGAAGACCAGCTATTGAGAATGGAAGCCTGCGCATAAGCCAGGGCGAACCCCGGATCAAGCGCGATGGCTTGCATGTAGATTTTCTCCGCCTCGATATAATTTTCCGTCCCACGCGCCGTCACATAAAGCACGTAGGCCTCCGAGTTCGTAGTGGGTCTCGCATCAAGTTGCGCCTTTTCTTCCGGCGCGAGTTTCGCTTCTAGAGCGGTCGCGATCCGCTGGGCAATATCACTCTGGATCGCGAAGACATCCGCAAGGTCGCGGTCGTAGGTCTCGGCCCACAGATGGGTGTTCGTGCGCATTTCTATTAGCTGGGCCGTGACGCGCACTTTTCCGCCCTCGCGCCGCACGCTTCCTTCGAGAACATTGGCAACCCCCAGCTCCTCTCCGATCTCGCGAAGATTCCGATGCGGACCGGCTACATAACTCGCCACGCTCGTCCGCGAGATCACCTTGAGATCGGCGAATTTTGCGAGCGCCGTCAGAATGTCGTCCTGCACTCCCTCGGTGAAAAAGCCATTCTCCTTGTCGGCGCTGAGATTGGCGAAGGGCAGCACGGCAATGCTTTTTTCCGGGAGGACGATCCGGGCCGATGGAATTTTGGCCAGCGCTTCCGGTGGATTTTTGGTTCGGCTGTGCCAGAAAAAAAGCGCAACACTCAGCACCAGCACGGCCGCGATCGCCAGCAAGATTGGCCTGAGACTGCGGCGGTGATCCGGCTGGGTAACCAACGCAACAGGTTCCGTCTTGTTCTCAGCGGGCGCGATTGCGGCCTCGCGCATTTTCACGGGAGCGACAAAGCGGTAGCCGCGGCCTGGCACCGTTACGATGTAGTGATGCGAGCCGGGTTTTTCCCCGAAAACGCGGCGCAGCGTGGAGATGTTTTGGGTGAGATTATTTTCTTCGACAATGGAATCGGGCCAGACCGCGTCCATCAAGCGCTCCTTGTCGAGCACGCTGTCGTGATGCTCGACCAGATAGAGAAGCGTCTCAAAAACCCGCGGCGTTAGCCGCACCTGCGCGCCATTTTTCCACAACAGGCGTTTTCCTGCGTCCAGGCGGAAATCGCCGAACTCGTAAACCCGCTCCGGTGGAGCATCGATCGTGAGTTTCACAAAGTTTCAGAAAAATTCAGCCGCATCCTAAGGACTTTCAGACCGGTTTGGAGGAAACCTGCCATAAAAAACGGACACCATTCCGTCGCGATCAGAGTAACAAAACGAGAAAAATAACCAAGCGAAAGAACGGAATGCGCCGGCGAACAGGATCGTCACGGCACCGGACAGAAAATTCCCCCCGGGAGCCAGGGAGAAAAGGAACCGAATTTATGACACGAAATATTGGATGTCTCATTGGGCTGACGACACTCGCTGCGGTCGTCTCGCTGCATGCGCAACCCACGCCGAGCGCCGACAGTCCCAAGCCACAACCCAAAACGAACTCCACCCCCAAAACCGTCGCCGAGCCTCGGTTAGTGGAAGGCTGGAATTATGTGAAGGGCGAATGGATTCATTCGGATGGCTACAAGTATATTAACCGCCAGGTCATTCGCACCGGTGCGCAAACGCACAAACGTCCACCGAAACCGCCGGCGAAGTCGCTTCTGGATTCCGTGAAAACCAAACCATCGCCGCCGCCAGTCCCCAACAGCGCCGCCGCGAAAGCTGCCGAGCGAGAGCGCAACTTGCGCCCCCGGCCCGCGCCGCAAACGGGTACCCATTTATAGACGCTGTTGATTCAGGATTCTACTAGAGGCTCTGGACGAAATCGCTTAAGGACACTCGCAATTTCGCTTCGGCTTCAAATACCGTCGGACCAGGAAGCTGAAAGGCGTCCTGCGTAATCAGATCGTTGACGATCCGCTCCGCGACTAGTTGCCAATCGACGGTAACCAAGTCGACCTGGACGTCAGGCACTCTCGCGAAAGGCATGCTGACTGGCCCGTTGATGAAAGCCACGCGATGGGCCTTCAGCACGTCAGCGACCGCGTCGGGAGCGCGAAAGCAAAACTTCGAGGCCAGGGCTGAAGAACAAAAAATAATGCCGCCGGTTTTCTTCCTTTGCAGCTCGCGCAGGAAAGTCTCACTCCGCTGGCTCTTGTAGGTGGCCACCGACCAAGCAATTTCCAGCTCGTCCAGAATTGCCTGCAAGGTCTCTTCCAAAGCGGCGGATCGTTGCTCTTTCGATTGGACCAGAGTCACGCGCTCCGGTTTCTGTGATTTCCAATTTGTCAGCAAAGCCTTGATCGCCGATTCCCGGCGCACCTGATAGCGGCACGGGATCGGTGAGAAGCTATCATTCGCCACGCCGAGCAAACGAATTCCCAGGTCGGAAAGGTGCAATGCGGTTTGCCTGGCCTCTTTGCCCGGCTGAAACCAGATGACGGTGTCCACTTCATAAGCCTTGAGTCGACTGCTCAAGATATCGGTGCTGGCTTCGGCCGGTTCGAAAAATGCGGTCGCAGCGGCAAAGCCGCGCAAGCGAAGTTCCCGCCGGATCCGGATAAAGAATGTCCGATAATCCTGGAGAGTCACGAAGGCGGAGAGCGATGCGGGAAACCCGACGAAGGCGCGGACACTGAGTTGCCGGTCGAAGTGAAGACCTTGTAGGAGAGTCTTCGATCCGCGGACCCGGCTAAGGAGACCCTCCTGCTCGAGATTGCCATAGGCCCGCGACACACTGGAGACCGGCACGCGAAAATGAGCAGCGACAGCGCGCACGGAATGGAAGGCGCGGGGTTGTTCCCGTTGATTCTTCACCGCCACGTCGCGCAGAATGGCGATCAACGCTTCCGTCTTATGATGCGCTTTTTCCAGCGTCCGCCGGCTGGGCAAAGGGGCGAGTGTGCGCGAAACTTTTTTGCGAGCCATATTCCGGCGGGGTAGACCGCGAGCAGAACTAATTCTGTACCCAAAGTGTTTCTAACTGTACCCAATCTGTTTGTCTAGGCGTGGCTCACGGCATCGGCTACAGGTTCCGCCGTGAAAAATTCTCCACGCTTCATTGGCCTGATTTTGCTCGTCAATATTTGCCTCGCGGCATTGGGGGGCAGTCTCGCCGGGCAACAGCCGACTACCCGCTTACGTTGCCGATAATCAGCCGTCATGGTGCGGCTGCAATTCGATCCGCTCGCTCGCGGCAAAGTTGTGGTCGTAAGGCCGGGCAAAGGCGTGATTCTCTACCGCCCGTCCACAAGGTGATCGATGGCCGTCGCCCGCAGCTCCGGCCGAGCGTTTCATTGACGAGCGCGGAAACACCTCCAATCTTAATCATTAATGGGGGCCGATGAAGAAACTGGCTAGCGTAGTCACCCATCGTGACCGGGATGGTGGCGGGACCGAAGATCAACCGACGACCTTCGAGTACGACCCCACGGGCCGGGTAAAGCGGGTGCCTTTCCCCGATGGCAGCGAAGAAGACAGCACTTATGAGTGCAAGGACGGTGTCGGCTACATCTGCGACCAGATTCATACCTGGGCGACGCGAAAAGGGCAGATCAAGACGATCGTCTACGACGCGCGCGGTCGGGAAACGTCGCACACTTGGAATGATGGCCAAACTCCGGGTATTACCCGCGTTTGGGATGCCGCCAGCCGAATGACCAGCATTTCGAATGTCTTTTCGACAATCGATTATGCTTACGACGACGCGGGGCAGCCGCGGTACGAAGGCAATGACATCACCGGTGCCGGCGGGCGGGCGCAGATCAATTACCGGTGGTACCCGAACGGAGCCATCGCTACCGTAAGCTTCCCCTTTGGCGGAAACCTTTTCCGGAAAGATTACACGGCGCGCGGCCAACTGAAAACCACTGGCCCCGCTAATGCCAGCGGCAATTTCCTGGCGAGCTCCTGCACTTATTATTACTACCCGGATGGCAAGATGGAGCATCAGGAATACTACAATGGAGTGACCACCAGCTATGATTATGATGGACGGGGGATGATGAGCGGGGTGCATCATTACCGGGCTTCGCCCTACCAGAACTATAACTATCGCTCTTACTATCGGGACGAGCGGGACCGGGTCGTCGCCTGGCAAAAGAGTGGAGACAATAGCGTTAACCCGATGGAGGATGGGCGGGGGAGCCATTACTACTATGATGGGGAAGGAGAACTGACCGACGCCTACTACGGCGCGGCCGATCCGCTGAACAATCCCAACGGTTGGGGCCGGGAAGATCATTTTAACTACGACGCGCTGGGGAACCGGCGGAGCTGGGACTACGTGGCGAGCCGCGGGCAATGGATGAATTTCACCCGGAAAGACAATGGGTTAAACCAGTATCGGGCCTGGTGGAATTATTCGGTCATCAACTACGACGACGACATTGGGGGAAGCTGGGGAGTGCCGGGAACCGCGAACGGCGTGATTATGCAGGACGGGAACGTGACGGCGGGGTTCAACGCGCTGAACCAGCCGATGATGATCTATGGCGCGGCGACTGCACCGAACTGGATGTTCTTCGGCTACGATCCGCTGGGGCGGTGTGTGAAGCGGTGGGTGGCATCATTGGTGAACGGAGAGGTTCCCCCGGCAAATAGCAATCCGGCCACTTACTTATACTACGATGGGTGGAGCCTGATCCAGGACGGGGCGGGGCCGTGGAATCCGACCACGATCTACGCCTACGGGAACCGGACGGACGACGTCCTAACGACCTACAATTTCGGGACGGGCCAGGGAACGTTCCGGCAGTACGACGCCAATGGGAACTGTAGCCTGTTGACTGGTGATGACGGCAGCATTGTGGAGCAATACGATTACGATGCGTTTGGTTACCCGTATTATTACGACGCCTCGGGCAATGCCTTGTCTGCGTCTGCCTACGACAACCGTTTCCTCTTCACCGGCCGGGAATGGATAAAGGACCTGAAGCTCTACGACTATCGCAACCGGATGTATCAGCCGGAGCTAGGCCGCTTCCTGCAGCCCGACCCGAAAGAGTTCGCCGCCGGCGATTACAATCTCTACCGCTATTGCCACAATGATCCAGTGAACAAAAGCGATCCGACTGGGCTAGATATTGCAGTAGTCGTAGGTGGTGAACGAGAGGATAGCGCGAATCCGTTCGGGCATGTCTCTATTGCTATTCAGGGGCAGGGAGTATTTAGCTTCGGCACCCAGGACGCCAACGGTGTTCGCACCGGTTGGGGATCTAGTACAACGGAGTTTGTTCGTGACCAAGGCCAGCACCGCTCACAAACCGTCTACCGAATCAAAACTGATCAATCACAGGATTCCGCTGCTCGCCAGAAACTGGACAGCGTGCGTGATAAAGCACTTCCTAACCTTAGGGAACACCCGATTGACGCGCGTAATGACAACTGCTCTACCCGAACTCGAGATGCGCTAAGAGCCGCTGGTATCGAGGTCGGCGATCAGCATACGCCGAACGGCGTCGCGCGGGGACTGGAAGAGAAGGCAAAGTCGGATTCCACTATATCGAAACTGCGGATTGACATGCCGGCTCCGTCGCTGGTCGAAAAATTGCGTGATTTCGACAAATCCCGCTGATCATGAATTGGAGTTATAGATGGGCCTCGCTGACTCTTGTGTCGCTGTTCGCATATAGTTGCGACAGCGGCCCAGAATCGGCAGCAAGCAAACACGAGGTTTCAACGTTGACCGCGATCGAGGCGCGATACGAGCATACACCAATCGCCGGCTTGGAATTCGCCGCCGAGGGTGAATATAAGTTTATGTGTATACCGAGTAATGGACAGCGAATTTGGATTATGCTGAATCCCAAGACACCCCCCTACTACAAGCAAGCGCCAGGTGGCACTTATGCACTCAGCGATAGTGAGCTAAAGCGAGTAATTGCGGCTGGGACTGCTAGCTCTACGGTAATAGCTTGTTTGGCATCGCACGTCGTTAAGAGCGGGACCGACTAGAGATTACGTTAGCGGTTAGAGCTAAGTAACAAGCGTCACTAGTTCAGCGGCGTCATCGCCAAAGTCGGCGATCACGCCTCAAGGCAAAAATTAGCGCAGCATTGCTGCGGTAAATGTGAATGGCATCGCGGCCACCGCCTTCAAAGACCCGGCACACGACGTGACACCGCAGCACTCGCCCCAATTCCCCTAACTCCGAAAGCGTTCGCGAGCTGGCGAGTCCTGCGGTGTCCCGTCGCATGCTCCCCAGCGTTCCGCTCCGCCGTCTGTCACGCCCGCTGCTTGCACGAACGCGCACGGAATGGAAGGCGCGCGGTTGCTCCCGCTGATTCTTCACCGCCACGTCGCGCAGATGGCGATCACGCCTCCGTTTTATGATGCGCTTTTTCGAGCGCGCGCTTGCTTGGCAGAGGCGCGAGCGTCCACGTAACTTTTTTTTCGCGCCATGTCCTGAAAATGAACGCCGTTCGAACGAGCGGTTTCTGTACTTTGTAGCGGTTGGCAAATCGTTTGTCTAGCGACGGGCCCTGTCCACCGCCAGCCAGCCCGGTCAATACACCGCGCAAGTGCGAGGCAAGCCGAAACAAACCGGCATTGGCGTCGTCGAAATTTATTTCATCCAGTAACGGCGGGAGGCTCATCGCTCGGACAATCGCTGGCATGCGAATGGTCGCGCCAATTCGTAACTGGTTTTGTTTTAGAAAAGCATTTGTCTTGTAATCGCGATGCCGACCTCCTTAGCCTGCTTCATGCGCAGGTTACTCTTACCCGTTGTTCTCGCAGGTCTTTTCATCCTTGCGATCATGCTGATTGGTCGCAAAGAAGATCACGCCTCATGGCCTGCTCTTTCGCCGGAAAAAGAGAGCGGTCCGCCGCCGCAGGAGTTAATGCAGTCGCGCTTTGGGGGAGAGCAGGCTGCCAGGGCGCGTCCCGGAGGAAGCGAGGTCTCAAGCAACGGCTTCCTTTCGGATTGGCAGGCGCTTGGGCCTATTAACATGGTCGATGCTGGGAGAGATGCGCCTTATGAGCCGAGCCAGGGGCGGATGAATTCGATCGCGATCGATCCGGCCAATCCGCAGCACCTTTACGCCGGGGCGGCCAGCGGCGGTGTCTGGGTAACAACTGACGGTGGAACTAATTGGTCACCACGCGCCCAGGGAATTCCCCTCATCACGATCAGCAGTGTGGTCGTCGATCCCACCAACGGCAATGTAGTTTATGCCGCGACAGGCGATGCGGATGGGTTCGTCACCCCCAGTGTCGGTGTCTACAAATCGACCGATGGCGGCTCGACCTGGAATGCGACCGGCCTGAGTTTTCCGATCATACCGCAGAACTTCATCAGAAAACTCGCGATCGATCCGGGTAATGGAGCGAACCTTTACGCGGCGACGTCGGACGGCATTTATTATACGCGCAACGCTGGAGCGAACTGGACGAGGGTCCTGCCCGCTGGCTTGTTCGACATTCACGACGTCAAGCTGCGCCCGGGAAACGCTGCGACTGTTTATGCGGTCGCGCGCGGAGGCCGCTTCCTTCGTTCGATTGACAGCGGAGCGACCTGGCAGGCGATAACAACTGGCCTGCCGGATCCGAACAACATTAGCCGTGCCTTTCTCGCCGTGACCGCGGCTAATTCACAGGCTGTCTTCATCATGGATGGAGCTGTCGCAAATACCCTGGATGGGATCTATCGCTCGACTGATGGCGGTACTTCCTTCGCTCCCATTCCGAGCGACGGCGCGAAAGCTGAATTCGGGTCCGCTGCTTTCTACAACATGGCAATTGCCGTCTCACCGACGAACGCAAATGAAGTTTATATTGGGGGGTTCACGGTGGTTCGAACCCCTGACGGTGGCGCGACCTGGCTGAGAGTTCCGGGCTCCCAAGTTCCCTTCTTTCCTGGGCAAACCATCGTCCACGTCGATATTCACGACATCCAGTTCCTTAACGGCGCGGTCTACGTCGGGAGCGACGGCGGCCTGCACCGGACAACAGATGGCGGAACGAACTGGACCAATCTAAGTCCTACCCTGAACGTCGGCCAGATCTACAGCTTCAGTGGGAGCCGGCAGAATCCGGCGCGGATTTACGTGGGCGAACAAGACAACGGGCTTAATCGCTTCGACGGGACAAAATGGGAGCACACTGATGCGGGGGATTATGGCCGGGTGGTGGTTGATCCCACCAACGACCAGATCGTCTATGGCTCGGCTAACTTCGCTTTGAACAAATCGACCAACGGCTTTACGACCAACACGCAGCTAAATGTAACAACGGAGAACAAGCGCTTCGAAGGGGCTCCTCTTGCGATCAATCCTGCTAACACCCAGATCGTCTACGCCGGCTACGAAAACCTCCACAGGAGCACGAACGGAGGGACCACCTGGCAGAAGCTTTCCAACTTCACCGATGGGCTGACGGTGGATGCGATTGTGCTGGCACCCTCCGATCCGAAGACGATTTACCTGGGTCGGAGCCAGTTTGGGACCGGCAAGTTTTACCGGAGCACGGACGAAGGAGCTACGTTCGTCGAGATAACGGCGGGCTTGCCTAATCCGGTGACCGGCGTTGCGGTCGATCCGAATAACCCCGCGCGGGTATGGGTCAGCCTCCAGGGTGGGAACACCAATGCGGTCTTCAGTTCGGTCAATGGCGGCGCCAACTGGACTAACTATAGCGGCACCACGCTGCCCAATTCGAGCACGCGCTGTATTGTTTACGAGAACGGGTCACAGGACGGCATCTATGTCGGCACGGTCGCGGGGGTCTATTATCGGAACGCCAGCGCGACGGACTGGCAGCCCTTTAACGTAAACCTGCCAAATGTGGTGGTGAGTGCGCTGGAGATTAATTACACGAGCAAGAAGCTGCGCGCCGGCACCTACGGCAGAGGCCTCTGGCAGACGGATCTTGCCACGCCGATTGGCGTGGTCGCCAACGTCTCAACCCGGCTATTCGCCGGTAAGGACGACAATGCATTGTTCGAGGGCTTTATTATTCAAGGCCCCGTAGGCTCGACCAAGAAGCTCTTGATCCGCGGGCTTGGCCCCTTTCTCGGGAATTTCCAGATAACTGGTTTCCTGGCTAATCCCACTCTCGATATCTTTCAGGGGAGCAACCGGGTCGCGATGAATAACGATTGGAGAACCACTCAGATCGGAGGCCTTATCACAGCGGATCAATCGCAGGAGATCGCCGGGAGCGGGCTCGCCCCGACCAACGAACAGGAATCCGCGATTATCGCGAACCTTGCTCCGGGTAATTTTACCGCGGTGGTGCGCGGCTTGGGGAACACCGATGGCATAGCCCTTGTCGATGCCTTCGATCTCAGCGCCGCTTCTCTGGCGAGCGTGGTAAATTTTGCCACGAGAGGTTTGGTGCAACCAGGCGATAGTTTACTGACGGCCGGCTTTATCGTTCAGAACGGCTCGGTCCGCGCCGTCATCCGCGCCATCGGTCCGTCGCTGACTACGCAGTTTAACATCGCTAACGCTCTGCCAGACACGACCCTTCAGCTCAGGGACCAGAACGGTGCACTCGTCCAGGAAAATGATGATTGGCAAACGGACCAGAAGGCGGAACTCGAGGCCACCGGCCTCCAGCCAACCAATCTCAAGGAAGCAGCGCTAGTCCGCACGATCCCAGCTGGCCAATACAGCGCCCAGGTGCGGGGCAAGCCGGAGCAAACCGGCATTGGCGTCGTCGAAATTTATTTCATTCAGTGAGAAGGAAGATCAGCTCCTATGTTGGGTTGGTAGAAATGCCTCAACGGGATTTTACCAATAAAATCTTGCGTTGTCGGGGAAACTTTTTTCTACTGCGAAGCGAGGGCTGAGAGCAGCCCGGCACGAAACAAAATTCTTCGAGAGGAAAATCATCTATGTGGCCTCCAAAATTCAGCGATGCAATCGATGCTTGTAATGTGGCGCGGCGGCGCTGCGAACGCCTGGTTACCGCGGGTCTGGCGCAGCCGGATGTGAATACAGTCGCGTCGGTGATCGTAACGGCGCGGGACTGCGCGCGGATCGCCACGCTCACGAGCCAGATGCTGGAGCGCGGTTCCAAGTACGCTTATCCGCTCTGCGAAATCTGCGCGCGCGCCTGCGAAGAGCTGGCCAAGGCGGCGGAGAAGCACTCGAAGATCGAGGCGTTTTCCCGGTGCGTTGACGCCTGCCGCAAGTGCGCCCAGGAATGCAGCAAACTCGCGAAAGCGAAGAAGCCGGCGAAGGCCTGAGATCGGAGGTCAGACTGATAGCGCGTGTCATCCCGAGCCGCGAAGACGGCGAGGGACCTCGCATGCGATCAATCGCTTCCGCGAAACACGGACCGTATTACGTCAGAGAGTGCGTGGCGATTGGCGTTAGCGTGTCTTTGCAGGAGTGAGGTCCCTCGGCGCGCTGCGCCAGCCTCGGGATGACACGCTTTCTTATTGCAGCTGCCGACACATATTAGCCGACAATGAAACGTTTGGTGATTGTCGGCGCGGGCGGCCGGTTGGGCGCCGCGTTGGCGCGGGAATATGCGAGAAAATTCGAAGTCGTCGGATTCAATCACGCGCAACTCGACCTCGGCGCGCCGGAGCAAATGCGGGCGACGCTCGGCGCATTGGATTTTGACTCGCTGATCAACACGGCCGCGCAGACGAATGTGGATCGCTGCGAGACGCACGTGGAGGAAGCGTTCGCGTTAAATGGCGAAGCGCCGCGAGTCCTCGCCGAAATTTGTGCGGCGAAAAAGGCGCGGTTCATTCATATCAGCACCGACTACGTTTTCGATGGGGCAAAGCGCGAGCCGTACAAAGAAGAAGACCGGGCGCGGCCGATCAGCGTTTACGGCGAATCGAAGAAGGAAGGGGAACGGCGAGCGCTGGAGGCGAATGAGCGGGCGTTGATCGTGCGGGTGTCGTGGGTCTTCGGTCCGGACCGGCCGAGCTTCATCGATTGGGCGCTAGCGCAGGCGCGCGAACACGAGGAGGTGAAGGCGATTGCCGACAAATGGGCCACGCCTACTTACACACTCGATTTGGTGACGCTCTTAAAGCCGCTTTTGGCAGACGCGAACATTTCGGGTTTGCTGCATCTCGCGAATGGGGGTGAGTGCAGTTGGCAGGAGTACGCGCAGTGGGCGCTCGATTGTTGCCACGCGGAAGGCATCGCGATGAAGGCGGAAAAGATTAGCGCCTCATCACTCGCGGAGATGAAAAGCTTCATCGCGAAACGCCCGGTTTACAGCGTGCTGTCGAGCGCGAAATATGAGCGCCTCACGGGTCAAACACCTCGTTCATGGCGTGACGCCGTGGCGGGTTTCGTGCGGGATCATGTGAGATAAGAGCGGCATTTGCCTTTCCTTTTTGCGAAAGGCGGCCGGTCTTCCCATCATGCACGCAACCGTTCGGCTTCCATTAATCAAACTGACGTTCTTGGCCCTTGCGGCCGTCGTGTCTCCGGCGATTGCTCAAGTTCAATATTCGATCGGCAACCCGACGAACGAGCAGCAATACATGCTCGAGCTGATCAACCGCGCGCGGGCCAATGGCGGCGCGGAAGCAACCCGGCTCGGATTGAGCGGATTGCAGGAAGGGCCGCCTAACATCAATGGCGAAGCGTTCACCATTGCCAGCACGGCGCAGCCGCTCTCGTGGAACCCGTTGCTAATTAATTGCGCGCAGAGCCGGGCAAAATTTCTCAACGACAACGACCAGTTTTTCACCGGCCTCAATCCTCACACGTTTGGTGGCACCGACCCGGAACAGCGAATCAACGCAGCCGGTTACCCCATGAACCTGGGCCAGGAATACAACGGCCCGAAGACCGCTTCCGGGTTTTTCCCCGGTCCGGAAAACGTGGCGGAAAATGAATCGATTGGGGGCGGGCCGTTCACGGGAGCGAGATTGATCGCCACGATTTTGCAGCAACACAACGACCTCTTTACTGACCAAACGGTGTCGGGAAGAGGACATCGGATGACAACGATGCTGACCTACTGGCGGGAAATCGGGATTGGAGTCAGTGCCGGATCGGACAACGGGCAGAACAAGACGTGGGATTCGCTTTATACCGTGCAGAATTTCGGGCGGCAGACAAACTCGACGCCATTCATCACCGGCGTGGTTTATCAGGACACGAACGGCAACGGCTTTTACGATCCGGGCGAAGGCATCGGCGGCATCCGCGTCGACGTGACCGGCGCGAACTTTTTTGCGGTGACGAGTTCTTCCGGAGGCTATTCCGTGCCGGTGCCGGCTGTGAACGCCTCGTATACCGTTACTTTTAGCGGGGGCTTGGTTCCGACAACCCAGAAGACTGCCACCATCGCAGGTCTGTTGAATGCGAAAGTTGATTTCGTAGCGCCGGTCTCCGCAGCGCCCACTTACCTGGCGAATGTTTCTTCACGGCTCCTGGTGCAAACGGGCGACAACGCTTTGTTCGCCGGCTTCTTCATTCAGGGGACGCAACAGAAGCGCGTTATTGTCCGCGCCCTCGGGCCATCCCTCGGGATTGCGGGACAACTAGCCAATCCCACCCTCGAGCTGTACAGCGGATCGACGTTGATCGCCACGAACGACGACTGGATGAATCAGCCTCCGGCCGACCGACAAGCCGTGCAGGATAGCATTCCACCGACCCACCTGAACGAGTCAGCGCTCGTCAGGACATTGCCCGTCAACCCCGCCGGTTACAGCGTCATCGTGCGCGGGTTGAGCAACAGCACCGGCATCGGCGTTGTGGAAGTATATGATCTGGATGACCCGCCGGTTTCAAAGCTGGTGAACGTCTCGGCGCGTGGCGTTTCCCAAACCGGCAATGATATCTTGATCGGCGGCACCATCGTGCTCGGCCAGAAGTCGCAAAAAGTGGTCATCCGCGCGATCGGCCCCTCGCTGACCGTTCCCGGAAAAATGGCCAATCCGAAGCTGCAGTTGCGGGATAGCAATGGCGCGGTGGTCATCGAGAATGACAACTGGCGCACAGGCGGCCAGGAAGTGGAGATCCAAGCCCTGGGTTTCGCTCCGTCTAACGACCTCGAATCCGTGATCATCTCGAGCCTCTCTGGCAACCGCTCGAGCTACACCGCGCTAGTGACGGACGTGAATAACACGCCCGGTATTGCGGTGGTGGAAGTGTACGCGCTAGATTGATAATGAGGTCGGCGGATGCGTCGCCGCTCCTATGAAGCGCATCTTTCCGTCCAGATCCCCTAACCTGCGCATTGTCGTTGGTTTTGTTTTCTGTTCGTTAGGCCTGCTCCTCGCGCTCGTTGGATTTGCCCTTTCATCGGTGGCGGGAATAGCGCCGCCCGGGACTGGGGCGAAGATCGCGCCGCAAGTTTTGGCGGATACGGCCGGGAGGCAGAATGCCGAGGTCGTGATTCTCCTGGCCGAGCAAGCCGACGTGAGCGCGGCCTATGGCATGAAGGACCAGGACGCACGCGGCCGATTTGTTTATGAGACCCTGACTCGGCACGCCAGCCGCACTCAAGCGGCGCTCCGGGCTTTTCTCGAAGCGCGAGGAGTCAATTACCAATCATTCTGGGCAGCGAACATGATCGTCACCTCGGCGGATCGCGTGCTGGTGGAAGAACTCGCCGCGCGCGGCGACGTCGCTCGGGTTGATTCGAACAATCCGACTCGCTGGATCGAAGATCCTGAGATCGCGAACTTCACGCCGAGCGATCCGGCAGCTTCCAGCGCCGTCGAATGGGGCGTGCAGAATGTAAATGGTCCCGCGGTCTGGTCGTTAGGGTTCACCGGCACAGGCATGGTGATCGGCAATCTCGACACCGGCATGCGCTGGACTCACAACGCGCTCAAGCCGAAGTATCGCGGTTGGGATGGCGTCACCGCCGACCATAATTTTAACTGGCACGACGCCATTCACTCTGCCAGTAGCAGCAATCCCTGTGGCGTCGACGCGCCAGCGCCTTGCGATGACAATGGCCACGGGACGCACACCACCGGCACGATCGTCGGCGACGACGGCGCCGGGAATCAGGTGGGGGTCGCGCCCGGCGCAAAATGGATCGGCTGCCGGAACATGGAGCAGAATGTCGGCACTCCCGCCACTTACACCGAGTGTTTCCAATTCATGATCGCGCCGACGGATTTGAGCGGGAATAACGCGAACCCGGCGCTGCGTCCGCACGTTCTAAATAACTCCTGGGGTTGCCCGGCGAGCGAAGGGTGTGTCACCCGGGCCGAGCTGGAAGCGATCATCAGCAACACGCAGGCCGCCGGCATTTTCGTGGAAGCCTCCGCGGGGAACTCCGGGCCGACCTGCGCGACGGTCTCCACAGTTCCGGCGATCTACAGCGATGTCTTCAGCGTGGGAGCGATTGATATTAACAATGCGCTAGCCGGTTTTAGCAGCCGCGGTCCCAGCACCTATTATAATCCGAACCTGCTCAAGCCGAATTTGTCAGCGCCCGGAGTGAATGTGCGTTCGGCTACGCGCACGAGTGATAGCAGCTTCGGCAACCTCAGCGGCACTTCCATGGCAGCGCCGCATGTCGCCGGCGTGGTGGCATTGCTCTGGTGTGCGCGTCCGCAATTAGCGCGCGACATTGCGGCGACGAAGTCGATCCTGGAGAACACCGCCAATCCGAACGTGATTGTCGCCGCGCAGACTTGCGGCGGCACCTCTTCGACGCAAATCCCAAATAATTCTTTTGGCTACGGCCGCATCGATGCCTTGGCCGCGGTCAATGCCGTGCCTCAAACAACAGCGCTTGGCAACATTTCTACGCGTATTCGCGTGGAGGCTGGCGACGACACGCTGATCGGCGGCTTTATTGTCTCGGGAACGCAGACGAAAAAAGTGGTCATTCGTGCCATCGGCCCGTCGCTTGGGCTGGCTGATCAACTCGCGAATCCGATCCTGGAGCTGCGCAACTCCTCTGGGACATTGCTCGATCAGAACGACAACTGGATTGATTCGCCGAACAGGCAGGCAATTATCGATAGCGGTCTGGCGCCGAAGAACGATCTGGAATCAGCGATCATTGCGAACCTGGCGGGGAATAATTCCGCCTACACCGGCGTGGTGCGCGGCGCGGCCGGTGGAACAGGCATCGGAGTCGTCGAAGTCTACGATCTGAATATCTCGCCTGACTCCAAACTGGCTAACACCTCGACGCGCGGACTGGTGCAGACGGGGGACAACGTGCTGTTTGCGGGCATGATCGTGGTGGGCCCGTCCTCGCAGCAGGTGGTGATTCGGGCGATCGGCCCTTCGCTGTCGGTTGCAGGAAAATTGGCGGACCCGTTTTTGGAGCTGCGCGATTCAAACGGCGCGCTGGTGCAGGCCAGCGATAACTGGGTCGATAGCGTGAACAAACAAGCGATCCACGACAGCGGCCTGGCGCCAACGGACGATCTAGAATCGGCCATCCTCGCGACCCTTTCCGGGAACAACGCCGCCTACACCGCGATCGTGCGCGGCGTGGATAACAAGACCGGGATTGCGGTGCTGGAAGTGTATGCGCTGAATTGAAAAGGAGGCCGTTTCCCGAGGCGTGGCGGCATCGTTATTGCTCAGTTTTATCGGGTGGAAGCACTCGATCCCGCGCCACGAAATTTCAGCCATAATCATCGGCGGAGCGTTGGGTGGTTCCCGGCTCTCCTGGTCCTCTTGGCTTGCTGGTGGTGGCCCGTCGACTCGTTTGGGCAGGTCACGATACCGGTCGCACCGCCGCCTGCTCCCCCGATTGTTGTTAAACCATCTCTGAAGCTTCCTGCGGAGGAACCCTCGAGTCCGGTTCTTTATTCGATCGGCGATCCGACGAACGACGAGCAATACTATCTGGAGTTGATCAATCGCGCCCGGGCGACTCCTCCGGCCGAAGGCATTCGCCTCGCCACGACCACCGATCAAAATGTCCTCGGTGCTTACAGCAGTTTTGGAGTGAATCTGGTTCTGATGCAGGCGCAGTTCGCGGCGATCCTTCCCGCGCCGCCGTTGTCGATGAATGCGACGCTCCTGGCCGCCGCGCGCGCGCACAGCCAGAACATGCTCCAGAACAATTATCAGGGGCATTCCGGCCCGGATGGCTCGCTCACGACTCGACTGCAAGCTTACACCTCCGGCGCGAATGGTTGGTCGTTAGGCGAGAACGTTTACGCCTATTCCAAGTCGGTTTGGTACGGACACGCCGGATTCGAGGTTGATTGGGGGGGGACGGTTCTGACTGGCGGCATGCAGTCGCCGCCCGGGCATCGACTCAATATTCACAGCACGCAGTTCCGCGAGGTGGGAATCGGAGTTGTGCTCGGCAGCAACGGGGGATCGGGCGGCGTCGGGCCGCAACTGGTGACGCAGGATTTCGGAAGCGTCGGCGGACTATTGCCTTTCGTGACGGGTGTGGTTTACCGCGATCTGAACGGGAACGGATTCTACGATCCAGGTGAAGGTGTGGGAGGCGTGACGGTGAATGTTTCGAGTGCGAATTACTATGCGATCACGGCCAGCTCTGGCGGATATTCGGTCCCTGTCCCGGGCAGCGGATCCTACACCGTAACTTTTAGCGATGGGTCGGTGGCGACCGCGCAAAGAAACGTCAGCATTATCGCCGCGCAAAACACGAAAGTGGATTACCTCGCCGCCGCATCTAGCCTTCAGCCCGCGACTCTGGCGAATATTTCCACGCGCGCGGCGGTCGGCACGGGCGAAAACGTCATGATCGGCGGATTCATCATTACCGGCACCCAGGCGAAGAAAATCGTCATCCGAGCAATCGGGCCGTCGTTGCCGTTGCCGGACAAGATGCTCGACCCAACCCTGGAGCTCCATGATTCCACCGGCAGCGTCATTGGCTTCAATGACAACTGGGGCCAGAACGCGAACAGCCAGGAAATTGCGCTCAGCGGATTTGCCCCCACCAACCCGAGCGAGTCTGCGCTCCTCGCGACGCTCACCCCGGGCGCCTACACGGCGATTCTGCGCGGCGCGAATCAAACCATCGGCACGGCCGTGGTGGAAACGTACGATCTCGATCCCGCGGCTAATTCGAAGCTCGCCAATATCTCGACGCGCGCCTGGGTTCAAACCGGCGACAATGTTTTGATCGGCGGTCTTATCGTGATGGGGCAGGCGTCGGCGGACGTGATCGTGCGCGCCATCGGACCATCACTCACGGTGGCCGGCGCGATGGTTGATCCCACGCTCGACTTGCGCGATGGCAACGGCGCAGCGCTGGCCTTCAACGACAATTGGCGTTTGACGCAGCAAAGCGCGATCAGTGCCACCGGCCTGCAGCCCACGCGCGACGCGGAATCGGCGATCCTGATTTCGCTGCCGCCCGGGACCTACACGGCAATTGTTCGCGGCGCGAATGCCGCGACCGGCGTGGCGGTGATCGAAGTTTACCATCTGAACTAGGCTCCATAAGGAAACGGCTCGGGATTGACACCGTCCGCCTTCGCCTTTTTGATTGGGGCATGAACCGCACAAGAATTTTGTTCCTCAGCATCTGCTGCCTTTGCCTTTCGCTCACGGCGCGAGCGGAGTTGGTCTGGGAAAAAACGCAACTCGATCTGCATCCCGAAATGGGCGCGGCGACAGCGGTCGGCGTTTTCAAATATCAGAACAAAGGCGACAAGCCGGTTCATTTTAAGGCCGTCCGTCCTTCCTGCGGCTGCACTACGGCAGCCATGCAGAAGAACGACGTCGCTCCGGGAGAAAAGGGCGAGATCACCGCGACGTTCAACATTGGCGATCGGGTCGGTGTGCAGGAGAAGTCCATCACGGTCGACACCGATGATCCCGAAAAACCGCAGACGATTCTTCTCCTGAAGGCTACGATTGCGCAATTTCTTGAGCTCCAGCCCGCGTTTGTTAATTGGCAAACGGGCGACGCGCCGAAGCCGAAAACCATTCTGGCCCGCGCCGGGAAAGGCGTGACGATCAAGAACCTCGATGTCACTTCCTCGAGCGCAGATTTTACCACGAAAGTAGAACCGGGCTCGGGCGCGGGGGAATTCAAGATCAACGTGCAACCGCGTGACACCGCGCACGCGCAGAACGCGACTTTGACCGTAAAGCCTGATGGTGCGGAGCCGGCAAAAACTTATTTCGTCCAGGCTCGCGTGGTGCCCGCTACTGCGCCTGCGCCTTAGCTCGTGAAGTTACTGCTTCGGCAGACTCTGGTTCTTCTCGGCCTCGCGCTTCTTCCGGGGATCGGTCAGGCGCTTTATTATCGAGACAAGGTTTCGTGGCAGACGCCGGTGGCTGCGTCCGATTTGGTGACGCTGGCCCAAGCGCGCGGGTGGGGGAGTACGGCGATCTGGGTGGACGCGCGGCCGGAGGAGGAATTCGAGCGCGAACATGTGCCGAATGCGGTTCTGCTGAATGAAGATCGCTGGAATACATTGCTGCCGCAGATGCTCGCGGCGTGGTCGCCGGAAAAACGCGTGGTGGTTTACTGCAGCAGTCAAAGTTGCGGCGCGAGCCGGGAGGTAGCGCGGCGGTTGCGCGAGGAAGCAGGACTGAAAAATGTCTTCGTGCTTGGCGGCGGGTGGGAAGCGTGGCTGGAGGCGAAGAAGTGATAACAACACCTTCATCCCTCCGCCGATATCTCTGGACCTTCCTTGCCGTCATCGTTGGCGCGCTCTTCGTTTACGCTGGCGCGGTGAAGGTCCTCGATCCGATCGGATTTGCGGGGGATATCGAGAACTACAAAGCCTTGCCATGGCCGATCGGCGTGCGGCTCGCGTTTTATTTGCCGTGGCTGGAAATCATTTGCGGGCTGGCTCTGATCACGCGGTGTTTGGATCGCGGCGGCGTCTTTGTTCTGACGATCCTCATGTCCGTGTTCATCATTGCAACGATCATCGCGAAAGCGCGCGGCCTCGATATTAGTTGCGGCTGCTTCGGTCACGCCACCAAATCGCTCAGCTTCGCCTGGCATCTCGCGCTCGATTTCGTTTTGCTCGGAGGATTGCTGGTTCTCTGGCGGAAACCGCGTGAAAGTCAGGCCGCGGAATAACGTGATTACGATTCGTCCCGGGACCGATAACGATCGCGACGCGATCTGGAAAATCTTCCAGGCAACCGTCGCGCCCGGAGATGTTTTTGTTTATCATCCGAACACATCGCGAGAAGAAGCGTTCGGATATTGGTTCGCCGCCGGCACAGACACTTTCGTGGCCGAACAGGACGGGAAGATCATCGGCAGTTACATCCTGAGAAAGAATCGGCCCGGGCTGGGAGATCATGTCGCGAATGCGGGTTTCATGGTCGATCCGAGCGCGCGCGGTCTCGGTGTGGGACGCGCCATGGGCGAGCATTGCCTGAGCGAAGCGCGGCGGCTCGGCTATCGCGCGATGCAATTCAACTTCGTCGTTTCGACCAACGAATCCGCCGTGCACCTGTGGAAGGAGCTCGGGTTCGAGATCGTCGGAACCTTGCCGGGCGCGTTTCGGCACGCGCAGAGGGGATACGTAGATGCCTACGTGATGTTTCGCCTTCTGTAGCCGCGTCGCTGTGCGACGCGCGGGGCGGATCATCGGTTGCGAAGAATCGGAATACGGCTAATTCTGACCTAACGAATGCAAACGGTGATCCAGGTTATCACGACGGGGCGCGGCTCGTTGCGCAACAAGATCATGAGCGATCCGCAGCTCGAGAAGAAATTCAAGCTTGTCCCGACCGAACATCAGCGGCCCGGTCGCCCGCACGGCTGGGCAAAAATCCATAGCGCGCGGGAAGCGCATGGTGTGATCAATCTGGAATGGCACAGCCGCACCAGTGTATTGATCTGCCGGGTCGTAACCAAGCTCGGAAACAAACCGAATTCCATCATCGGCGATTTCATCGATTACCTGCTGGCCCGCCACCAGCGCCGGATCCTCGCTATCCACATCATGCAGCGCTGAAAGCATTGCCGTCTCGAATCAGAGATCGGTGAAGGGGTCGCGTTTCACGATGGTGCCGCTCGTGCCTTGTTGCTGAATCAACTTCGCCACGAGACCGGTCCAGCCGGTTTGGTGACTCGCCCCCAATCCGCCGCCGTTGTCCCCGTGAAAGTATTCGTGAAACCAATAATGGTCGCGATCGTGCGCAGCCGCGAGCGCGTCTCCGCTCGCGCGCGCGAACGGGCGCTCGCCGTTGTTATCCCGCAGCCAGAGCTGGATCAGCCGGTTCGATAATTCGTTCGCAATTTCGTCAAGGGTCAGGTAGCGACCCGAGCCGGTCGGGCATTCCACTTTGAAATCGTCGCCGTAATAATGGTAAAACTTTTGGAGCGACTCGATCAGGAGGTAATTGATCGGCAGCCAGATCGGGCCGCGCCAATTCGAATTGCCGCCGAAGATGTTGGTCTGCGATTCGCCCGGATCGTAACTCACCGTCCGCTCGGAGCCGTCCTCCTGGCGCAGAACGTAGGGATGGGTCGCGTGGAATTTGCTTACCGATCGCACGCCGTGATCGCTCAGAAATTCGTCGGGATGCAGCATCCGGCGGAGAAGACATTTCATCCGATGCCCGCGCGTGAGTGAGATCAGGCGGCGATCGCCGGCGCCCGGTTCGTGCCAGCGCGAAACGAGGCTGGCGAGATCGGGACGATTTTCGAGATACCATTCGAGGCGTTCTTTGAATCCCGGCATCGCGTCGAGCAGCTCCGGCTCGATCGTCTCGACGGCGAGGAGCGGCATCAACCCGACCAGCGAGCGCACGCGTAGCGGCAGGTATCGGCCATCGGGCAAATGGAGGACGTCGTAATAAAATTCGTCCGGTTCATCCCAGAGCCCGATGCCCTGGCCGCCGAGATTGTTCATCGCGCCGGCGATGCCGAGAAAATGTTCGAAGAACTTCGTCGCGATATTTTCGTAGACGGGATTCTCGCGCGCCAGCTCCAGCGCCATTCGCATCATGTTGAGACAAAACATTCCCATCCAACTGGTGCCGTCGCTCTGTTCGAGATGTCCCCCGTTCGGCAACGGAGCGCTCCGATCGAAGACGCCGATATTGTCGAGACCGAGGAAGCCGCCCTGGAAAATATTTTTCCCTTCGGAATCTTTTCGGTTCACCCACCAAGTGAAGGAGATGAGCAATTTATGGAAAACGGTTTCGAGAAAGGCGCGGTCGCCTTTGCCCGATTGTTTCTCCTCGATCTTGTAAACGCGCCAGGCGGCCCAGCCGATCACGGGCGGATTCACGTCGCCGAAATTCCATTCGTAGGCGGGGATCTGGCCGTTGGGATGTTGGTACCATTCGCGCAGGATGATGTCGAGTTGGGTCTTGGCGAATTGCGCATCGACGAGCGCGAGCGGAAGGCAATGGAAGGCGAGGTCCCAGGCCGCATACCAGGGGTATTCCCATTTGTCCGGCATCGACATGACGCGCTCGTTGTAAAGGTGGCGCCACTCCGCGTTGCGTCCTTCTTTCCGCTCGGGCGGCGGAGGCGGCTGGCCCGGATCGCCTTCGAGCCAATCTTCCACGAGGTAATAATAGAACTGCTTGCTCCAGAGCATTCCCGCCAGGGCCTGGCGATGGATCGCCTTGTGTTCGGCGCTCAGGCACGACGGCTCCAGCTCCGCGTAAAACTCATCCGCTTCGCGGCGGCGTTCTCGGAAGATTCCCTCGAAATGCTCGAACGCGTCCGCGTCAAGAACCGGAAGGCAAACCGGCCGCGGAACTTTTCCTGGTTCGCCGGAACGATCTTCTTCGACGGCCTCACCGACACGGCCGAACCAAAGGCGCACTACCCGGCTCGCGCCCGGATCGATCTTGAACGCGTAATGCGCCGCGGCCTTCGTCCCGACGCGCTCGGGATTCACGGCTTCTTTGCGCCCATGCACGAGGAAGTCGTTGATTCCATCTTTGACGAACGGTTGCCGGTTTGGCGCGGAGAACAGCCGCTCGGAATTAGTTTCGTTCTCGGTGAAAAGGAGATCGCCCGCGTCTTCGCAGTGAAGCTTGTACTCGCCGAGCGCGCGATGACTTGCCTGAATCGTCGGACAATGCCCGGCGAGATCGGAGCTCGCGCGCAACGCCGGCCGGCGATCATCGCGGCCCCAAGCCCACGTATTGCGGAACCAGAGCGTCGGCAAAATGTGCAGCTCCGCCGGCTCGGGCCCGCGATTGGTCGCGGTCACGCGGATGAAGAAGTCGTCGGGATCGACCTTGGCGAATTCGAGGGAGATGTCGAAATAACGCTGATCGCGCAGGACGCCGGTGTCCCAAAGCTCAGGTTCCGGTTCGTGCTTCGGCCGACCGTGGTTTGCCGACACCAATTCCTCGTAAGGAAAGCGCGCGTGCGGATAACGATAGAGCATCCGCATGTAGCTGTGGGTCGGAGTGCAATCGTTGTAGAAATAAATTTCCTTCACATCCTCACCGTGGGAACCCTGCGGCCCGGTCACGCCGAAGAGCCGTTCTTTCAACATCGGGTCGCGGCCGTTCCAAAATGCGAAGGCGAGGCAAAGCCGCTGCTTGAAATCCGAGATGCCGCCGATTCCGTCCTCGCCCCAGCGGAAAGCGCGCGACCGGGCGTGATCGTGCGGAAAATAATTCCACGCGTCGCCGTTCGCGCTGTAATCCTCCCGCACCGTGCCCCAGGCGCGCTCCGCCAAATACGGGCCCCACAAATGCCAGCGCTCGTCTTGCTTATTTTCCGCGAGTCGCTTCTGCTCGGCGTTCATCAGAACCGATTAGCAATCAAAAATCGCAAATCGGCAATCGAAAATCCCCTCACTCCCACTCGATCGTGCTCGGCGGCTTGCTCGAGATGTCGTAGCAGACGCGATTCACGCCTTTGACTTCGTTGATCACGCGGCTCGAAATGCGCGCGAGCAATTCGTAGGGCAACCGGACCCAATCCGCCGTCATGCCGTCCTGACTTTCCACGACGCGGATCGCGATCGTGTCCTCATAAGTGCGCTGGTCGCCCATCACGCCGACAGAACGGACCGGCAACAAAACGGCGAATGATTGCCAGACCCGATAATACCAATCCGACGCTTTCATTTCGCTTATCACAATCGTATCGGCGTCGCGCAGAATCCGGAGGCGCTCCGGCGTGACTTCACCGAGAATTCGCACCGCCAGGCCGGGGCCGGGGAACGGTTGCCGGTAAACAATTTCCTTCGGCAATCCGAGCTGCAATCCCGCCTGGCGCACTTCATCTTTGAATAATTGGCGGACCGGTTCGACCAGCTCGAAGTGCATTTTTTCCGGAAGCCCGCCGACGTTGTGATGGCTCTTGATCACATGCGCCGGATTGCCGCCGATGGCCACGCTTTCGATTACATCGGGATAAAGCGTTCCCTGGGCCAGGAAGTGATAGCCGCCGTGGCCGCCCGATCCATTCGCCTTGTCTTCCGCCAGCAACTCTTCGGTGGCGTGCTCGAAAACTTTTACAAATTCTTTGCCGATGATTTTTCGTTTCGTTTCCGGATCGGTCACGCCTTCGAGCAATTTCAGAAAGCGGTCGGCCGCATCGACGTATTTCAAACGGATGTGAAAGTTTTCTTCAAAGACGCGCTGGACCATCTCTTCCTCGCGCGAGCGCAGCAGCCCGTTGTTGACGAAGATGCAGGTGAGCTGGTCGCCGATCGCCTTGTGCAAGAGCGCCGCCACCACCGATGAATCCACGCCGCCGCTCAGGCCAAGCACCACCTTTTGGTCACCCACCTGCTTGCGCACCCGGTCGCAGGCCTCCTCGATGAACGAGCCCATCGTCCAATCCATCGCGCAGCCGCAGATGTGGAAGACAAAGTTCTGGAGGATCTCTTTCCCTCGCGGCGTGTGCGCGACCTCGGGATGAAATTGGAGTCCGTAGAGTTTCCTCTGCGGATCTTCGATCGCCGCGAACGCCGAGTTTTCCGTATGCGCGGCGGTGCGAAAACCGGCGGGCATCGCGGTCACCTTGTCGCCGTGGCTGCTCCAGATATCGATCTGCTCGCCGATGCCGTCGAAGAGTTTCGAGCCGTTCGAGACATGCAGCATGCCCGCGCCGTATTCGCGCCGTTCGCTGAATTCCACCTGGCCGCCGAGATG
>JBEEHU010000106.1:0-13275 GCA_041167565.1 Verrucomicrobiota bacterium
GACGCAAGCCAGCGCGGCGCCGAAAAAGGCAAATCGGAGGTTTTTCACGGTCACAACCTTCCGCCAATCGCGTCGCTTCGCAAGCAGCATCCGACTCGCGCGACGGGTGGCGTCGCGGAACCGTCCCGAGCTGGCCCGGCGGGCGGCGCCGGGCTAAAAAACGAGGGGCAGATTATCTGATGTGTCCCGAGACGAGCTTGGTCATCTCGAACATGCTGACCTGGCTCTTGCCATTGAACACGGGTTTGAGCGCATCGTCCGCGTTGATCATGGTTCGCTTTTTTTTGTCCTGGCAACCATTCTTCTTGATGTAGTCCCAAAGCTTTTTGGTGAGCTCGGAACGGGGGATGGGTTTGGAACCGACAATCGCGGCGAGTTTGTCGTCGGGCTGCACCGGTCTCATGAAGGCGGCGTTCGGTTTACGTTTTGAAGTGGCTTTTTTGGCTGTGGGTTTCGGCATAGAGGCTGATTAATCCTTCACTCGTAGGAGGGCAATACTAATTTTACCGAATCGAAAACTTTTCTCGGCCTCAATTTGACCGCCGAACCGCCACCGCGGCCACGTCATCCGGCGATGGCTTGCCGCCATCGTTGTTCGCTGCCCCGTCCACGACGCGGGTAAGCAGCGCCTGGGCGCTCTCCGCCATGGGCTGCAACATTTCCGAGAGGCGGCTGGAAGAAAGCCGCGGGTTCTCGTCATGTCCCGCTCCGTAGAGGCCATCGGTGTAGAGAAAAAATGCGTCGCCCGGTTCCAACGCCACATTTGCTTCCACAAATTCCGATTGCTCGAGGAGACCCAGCGGCGGAGCGGAGGAGGGAATCGCTTCCGTGCGGCCACCCCTGCGTGCCACCAGCAATGGCGGATGTCCTGCGCCCACCACGCTGATCCGGCCGGTCGCCGAATCGAGCGCCACACACATTGCCGTCATGAAAGAGCGCGCTCCGAAAATACTGCGGAAGTCGTTGTTCACCGCTTTCATGATTTCGGCCGGTTCGTTGTGTTCGACAGTTCCGTGCTGAAATAAAAGCTTCGCCAGAGTTGTGAGCAGAGCAGCGGATGCGCCGTGTCCGGTTGCATCCGCGATCCAGAATAGCGTGCGGCCGTCCGCCATCCGCAGCCAGCCGTAGATGTCTCCTCCCACCTGGATCACGGGCCGATAGACCGCGGCGATGTCCCAGCCGGGCAGAGCCGGTGGCTTTTGGGGAATGAGAGATTGCTGCGTCAGCCGGGCTGCTTCCAGATCGCGTTCCAGATTCCGGCGCCAGGCTTCGAGTTCGTCGTTTTGTTTCTGCAATTGGCTCCGCATGGAACGAAGCCGTAATTGGGTTTCAATCCGCGCCCGAAGGACGGCCTGATTGATCGGTTTCGTGACGAAATCGTCCGCGCCAGCTTCCAGACACAAAACCTCGCTCTCTTCGCCGCCGTGGCCGGTCAGCATGATCGTCGGAATTTGCGCGATCGCGGCATTCGCATCCTTGCGCAGCTCTCTCAGGACTTCCGCGCCGTCCATACCCGGCATGTCGAAATCGAGCAGCAGCAGCGAAGGCAGTTCGGCACGCAGCGCTTTCAAGGCTTCGAATCCGTCCGGTGCCTGCGTACACGAGAAACCCTCGCGCGTCAGTATTTTCACGAGCAGTTTCCGGCTGGTCGCATCGTCGTCCGCCACCAGGATTCGGTCGTTAGTTTTCTTGCTCATCCCTCATTCTGTGATTCGGAATGAATGGGCCATGAAACTGTATTTTTTCTTCTTGTCGAAAAACTTCCGGATCGGCCAAAGTCACGGCGGCGACGATAAATCGGGCGGCGCCGGTGGCTAATTACCGATTGTCAGCGAGCCTACATTGAATTACAACGGATAGCATCTCGTCGAAATCTCTTATGAAACTTTCGCTCTCGCTCGCGCTCTTCGGTGCCCTGTGTTTTCTCTCGTCCTGCGAAGACGAACCGCCTGTGCGATCGACGCGGAATCGCCCGCCAGCAAAATATCCGCCAACGAACGCGCAATACCCGCCGCTGCAGCAGCCGTTCGATCCGAATGCCGGTCCTCCTCCACCGGAAACGGTGCCTCAAGAGCCGCCACCCCAGCCCGCCGCGACTGCCGCGGTCGTTAAGCCAACCAAAGGCGACATCCCTTATGGAATTCCCGTTCCGAACAAGCCCGGTTTTGTCACGAGCCCCTACGCGCCAAATTCAGGTTACGTGGATGTCCGCGGCTTTCCTCCGGGCACGGAAGTGAAGGACCCGTACACGCAAAAAATCTTTCTCGTTCCGTAGTGTCTTGGTAGGGACGGCGCGCGGCGCCGTCCGCGAGTTTCGGGAGGATCATTCGGACGCCGCAGCGCGGTGTCCCTACGAAAGCAGCAGCGCTGGACAAGCCTGCGAATTCTCTCGATGCTGACCGTCGCTCATGGAATTTCGCGTTAAACGGGCACCCCGCATCGAATCGGAAATCACCGTGCCCGGTGATAAAAGCATTTCCCACCGCGCCGTCATCATCGGCGCGCTCTCCAACGGCGTTTGCGTGCTGCGGGGTTTTCTGCCGAGCGACGATTGCCTGCGGACCGTGCAGGCCATGCGAGCGCTCGGCATCAAGATCGAACATCCCGAGCCCGAGATGCTGGTGGTGCACGGAAAAAAGCGGCTGCTGACTGCCCCGGCGGGCGAAATCGATTGCGGCAATTCCGCCACGACGATGCGCCTGCTCGCCGGGCTCCTGGCGGGACAGAGTTTCGACAGCCGGCTCGTCGGCGGCGCCACGCTGTCCGCGCGTCCGATGGATCGCGTCATTGTTCCGCTTCGCAAGATGGGCGCGAACATCACGGCGGAAGGGCCTAACGAGACCGCGCCGATCAAAATTCACGGCATGAAGTTGCGCGGCGTCCGGCACGATCTGTCCATCGCCAGCGCGCAACTCAAGAGCGCACTGCTCCTGGCCGGCCTTTTTGCGAAAGGGAAAACCACTGTGCACGAGCCCTCTCTCAGCCGTAATCACACCGAGCTGATGTTGAATTATTTTCTCGTCCGCACCGTGCGCGACGAGGACGACGAGAGCATCAGCGTTTTCGGCGATCAAGTTCCCGAATCGCGTGACTTCGCTATTCCCGGCGATATTTCATCCGCGGCTTTTTGGCTGGTGGCCGCTGCCGCCCAACCGGGTGGTCATCTCCTCGTCCGCCATACTGGATTAAACGATACCCGCACCGCGCTGCTCGGAGTTCTCGTCCGAATGGGAGCGCAAGTCCGCGAGGCCATCGAAGAAGTGGATCAAATGGAGCCGCGCGGAACGGTCGAGGTGACGGGCGCTCCGCTGCGAGGCACCGTCATTCAAGGCAAGGAAATCCCGCAGCTCATCGATGAGCTGCCGATCCTCGCCGTGGCCGGCGCGCTGGCGAGCGGGACAACGATCATTCGTCAGGCGGCGGAATTGCGCGTGAAAGAAACCGACCGCATCGCCGCGATCGCGCACAATCTTCGCGCGATGGGCGCCCAGGTCATCGAGCTGAACGACGGTCTCGAAATCCATGGGCGCGCTTCGCTCAAGGGCGCGCGCGTCGCCAGTTTCGGCGATCATCGTATTGCGATGGCCTTCGCCATTGCCGGAATGTTTGCCGAAGGCGAAACGATCGTGCAGGACGTAGAATGCGTTCGCGAATCTTATCCGGGCTTCGAGAAGGCGCTGGATGAATTCGTCAGTCCAAAGCGTGTCCGCCTGACGACACCGGTCATCAGCTCGCTGGCCCCGGCTAAAGCCGACGAAGAATAATTCTTATTGTGAGCGCGACGTCCCTTCACCGTGTCGTCGCAATCGACGGCCCGGCGGCTTCCGGCAAGAGTAGCGTGGCGCGGGAACTCGCGCGACGGCTCGGCTTCGTTTATGTGAATTCGGGCGCGATGTATCGCGCGGTGACCTGGCACGTTTTGCGGCACGCCATTCCCCCGAATGATGGCGCGGCCATTGCGGATCTCGTCGAGAAATCGCAGATCGATTGCACGCTCGATCGCGATGGTTCGCGGATTTCGATCGATGGCGTCGATCCCTCCGCCCATCTTCGCGACCATGATGTGAACGGGTCGGTTTCTCTCGTGAGCAGTGTCCCGCGGGTGCGCGAAATCCTGGTCGAAAAGATGCGGGTGTACGCGAAAAATCACGATGTCGTCATGGAAGGGCGCGACATCGGCTCGGTCGTTTTTCCCCACACGCCCTACAAATTCTACATCGACGCGACGCCGGAAGTGCGCCTCCGCCGCCGGACAGCGGAAGGCCAGCGCGATCAGATCGCCGCGCGAGACCACGCGGATTCTTCGCGCCAGGCCTCGCCGCTCATCATCGCGGAGGACGCGCACGTGATCGATAGCTCCCATCTTCCGATCGACGGCGTCGTCGACGAAATCATCGGCCGATTGAAGATGAAGGGCCTGATCATTTAGTGAGCGGTTCTGATCGGGCGATGAATCCCTACTACTGGTTTTGCTACAACCTCATCAAGCTAGTGGGCCGGATTTGTTTCCGCCTTCGGATCGTCCATCGCGAACGCATGATCAATCACGGTCCGGTGATCCTGGCGGCGAACCACCAGAGTTTTCTCGACCCGCCGTTCGCGGGCAGCGCTTCGGATCGCGGGATTTATTTTTTGGCGCGGAAAAGCCTGCTGGACGGACCTTTCTTCGGCTGGCTTCTGCCGAAGCTCAATGTGATTCCGGTTGATTCCGACAGCGGAAAAGATCGCACCGCGCTGAAGGCGCTGATTCGCATTCTCAAAGCCGGCGAGGGGACGCTCGTTTTTCCGGAAGGCGGGCGCACGCCCGATGGGAGTCTGCAGCCGGCGTTGCCCGGCGTGGGATTAGTGATCGCCAAGACGCTGGCACCGGTTGTGCCGATGCGAATTTTCGGCGCCTACGAAGCCTGGCCTATGGGTCAAAAATTTCCGCGCTTTCGCCCGGTCACGGTGGTGGTGGGAGAGCCAATTTATTTCACGGCGGCCGATGTGGAAGGCGGCGGAAAAGATCTTTATACGCAGCTAAGCCAGCGCGTGTTTGACGCGATCGCCTCGCTGTCTCTCGATTGACCCTCTTGCGGAAATCTCGCCCGCGGCAGACGGTGCCGCGTGGAGAACTCCGACGAAAAACAAAACGCAGACGAGCGCTCTCGCGCACCGCGTGCCGGCGTGAGGCTGATGATTATCATCGTCATCGCCATCGCCCTGGTGGCCGCTTACGCGAACATCCAGAAAGCGCGGCGCGACAAAATCGAAAGCGTCACCATCATCCCCGCTTCCACAACGACGCCATCTTCCGCGCCCTAACAACGACAGATAACCGCTGAGGATGCGGCCATGATCGGTTTTACTTCGAATAACCCACAACTACCCATGTCTAATCTTACCATGAAGAAGTTTTGTATTCTCCCGCTCATCGCGGCGCTCGCATTTTTCGTTTCCTGCCAGAAGCAGCAAACCGAGGAGGAGAAGAAAGCGGAAGTCGAACGCCAGGTGCAGGAACGTCTCGCGACCGAACGGCAAGCCGATGAAAAGCAGCGCCTCGCCCAACAGCAGGCCGATTTAGAAGCGCGGGAGAAAGCGCTCGCGGACAAAGAAACAGCCCCAGCGGCGACGCCCTCCGTGCCTCAGGTGGAGCCCGTCACGCGCGAGCAAACGGAAACGCGATCCGAAACTCGCTCGGAAACGACTGCAACCTACGGCCTGTTTTACGAGAAGCTTGAGCCTTACGGCGCGTGGCGGGAAACCGCGGATTACGGTTACGTCTACCAGCCGCGCGTGGCTGAAGAATCGCAGGAGTGGAGACCGTATACGGATGGCCGTTGGGCTTATTCTGACGCCGGTTGGACCTGGATTTCCGACGAGCCTTTTGGCTGGGCGACTTATCACTACGGACGCTGGCTGCGACTCCGCCGCGTCGGATGGGTCTGGGTGCCGGGCGACGAATGGGCGCCAGCCTGGGTTTCGTGGCGCACGAGCAAGGATTACGTCGGCTGGGCGCCATTGCCGCCGGAGGCGCGCTTCGATCGCCGGAGTGGGATCCATAATTGGGCGGATAGTTATTACGACATCGGCCCGGATCAATACGCATTTGTCCCCGGGAATGAATTCGGGTCGCAACATGTCCGCCGCTCCGTGGTTCCGGCCGAGCGCAACATCACCCTCGTGAATGAGACCACGAACGTCACCAACATCACCTACGCGAATACGACGATCATGAATCAGGGGCCGAACTACGAGGAGATGCGCTCTCGGAGTCAGCAACCGATGGAGCGATATCGGCTGCGTCGTCATGCCGAGGTAAACAGCGACAGCGCGGCAGCGACTGTGCGCGGCGACGAAATCGTGATCACAGTCCCTTTGCTGAACAACATCCCGGGATTCCATCGCCCGCGCACAGTCAGGGAGCGTGTCTCCGAGGTCGTGATCGATAACGGTTGGACCGCCGTCGCGGACCGTTCTGCGGCGGAGCGCACGCGCGCCAAGATGAAGGCGGAAGCAACCGCGCCGCCAAATGTGCCGCCGAAGAAATTTGTGAAACCGCGGGAAACGTCGACCGCCGCAACGCCAGCGACGACTCCGACAGCCACGGCTGCAATTAGCGCAAGCCCGACCCCGACCGTCGCGACCGTCGCGGCAACGAGCCCCACGCCTGCCGCCGCCAGTCCGACTCCTCCGGCTCAAGCGACCGCTTCAGCTTCTCCGGTGGCTTCGCCATCGGCCTCCGTCAGAACGCGTCCGTCACCTTCGCCGTTGGCTTCTGCATCGCCTGCGCCGAGCGCTACTGCCGTGCGGCAAAGTTCGCCGACACCCGCTGCATCGATAGCGCCGGCCGCCACGCCGTCTCCAATGGCATCTGTGTCCCCCACGGTGAGAACGCGGCCATCTCCGCCTGCGCTCAGGCCTTCACCGTCGATCGCGTCGTCACCCGCGGCTTCGGTAAGCACACCTCCGGAGCAAATTCGGCGGCACATTCCGCCTCTTCCTGTCAACACACCAGCGGCCGTCGCAACGCCAGCAACAACCCCACCCGTAACGACTCCGCCCCCTGTGAGAAAGCCCACCATGCCGCCCGCGGTGACTCAGCCAGTGGCGACGCCCGCTGCGACTCCTCCGAGAGCGGAAACATCGGCGCCGACGCCGACCGTTCCCAAACGGATGGTTCCGCGCCCGACTCCGCCCGTTTCAGAATCGTCTCCGGCAGCAACTGCGCCCAACGTCCCGCCCGCTTCGTCGCCAACCCCGGCGAATGACGACAAAGTGAAGAACAAAAAGCCGAAACGACCTGGCCCTGTCGAGGGCGAGACCCCAACCCCGGCGCCGTCCACCGTGCCGAACTAAGCATCACGCACCGGTGTCGTCTTTCGCCGCGAGCTGTTGCGCGAGCGAACGGGCGTAGGCCAACGTGTCAATTGCGTCCACGGATTTATCGCGCCGAATCGTTTTGATGCGCGGAAAGCGCAAAGCCAGTCCGCTCTCGTGCCGGGTGCTCGATTGAATGGAATCGAACGCGATCTCCAGGACGATGTCCGGTTTCACCTCACGATAGCGGCCGCGATTCAAGACCGTGCGTTTCTTGAAATGCTCAGTCAGTTCGGCGATCTCGATGTCGGTCAAACCGCTGTAAGCTTTTCCGATCGTGAGGAGCTGGCCGGTCGCTTCATCGCGAACTGCGAACGTGTAATCGCTCAGGACGTGATTGCGTTTTCCGTGTCCCAATTCCGCCGCGACGACCACCACGTCGAGCGTCGCCAGTTCTTTCTTTAATTTGAACCAGAACATCCCGCGCCGGCCGGGCAAATAGATGCTCTCGGGATCTTTCACCATCAGTCCTTCGTTCAAACGCCGGCGCGCCAGTTGAAATGCCATTTCGATTTCGTCTGCCGAATGCGCGGGATAAATTTCTGCGATCTGAAACTGGTTCGGCAGTTTCACACTCCGCAACGATTCGCGGCGTTCCCGCAGCGGCTGCCGCAATAACGACGCGCCGTTTTTCCAAAGAATGTCGAAAGCGACGAACACAACCGGCACGTCCGCAGACGCCGTCGCGAACAAATCCGCGCCCTCGCTTTTTCGCCCCAGCCGCTTTTGGAGATCGAAGAACGTCAACTTTTTGCCTTGCTCGAACGCCATGATCTCGCCATCCAGAATCACTTCGTCATCGATATTTCGCGCCTGCTCCGCCAGCTCGGTGAATTGGTCGGTCATGCGCCGGAGATCTCGCGAAAAGATTTCAACGCGACCCGCGCCGCGATGAAGTTGAGCGCGGATTCCATCGAATTTGTCTTCAACGTAAACCGCTTTGTCCTCGCCGGTGCCAGAGAACCGCGCCCAAATCGATTCAGCCGTCGGTTCTGGACTCGCCAGCATGCATTTGATCGGACGAAACAGCGAAAGTTCCGCGCGCTGTAACTCGCCTTTCAAAGCGAGGACCGCTGTTTCGCCGATATCGCCGAGAAGCATGTTTGCTTCTTTCACGTCGTCGAGAGGGGCAGCAAAAGCGGAGGCGATCGCTTCTTCCACCAAACCTTCGCGCAATCCGATCCGGAGATCGCCGGTCAGGATCTTCACGAGATACTGGCCCTCGCGGGCAGAGATTTTCGCGAAGCGCTTTTGCAGAAGTTCCGTCTTGGCGAGAGGACCGCGCGAGTTGTGGAGCGCCTCAAAAAACTTTCTCGTTTCCTTCAAGCTAAACGGCTCGGGGGCGGTCCGATTCTCCAGCGCTTCCAAAGCAGTTTTGCCCGCGTCGCCGTACGAACTCGCAATGCGCCGAAATTCTGCTTCGCCCATTTTCGTCGCGGCAAGAAGAGCGCGGTGGAGCACGGCCCAGCCCGCCTGGATTGTGCGCAGATCGCTTTGCGGAAAAGGTTTGCCGGTGAAAAAAATTGCTGCGATCGCTAGCTGCGCCGGCTCCAGCGTTCGCAAATATTCCGCGAGCAAGCGGACCTTCTCGAGTTTGGCCGGGGTGGCCGCAATCGCCTCGCCTATCTCAGCGAACGCCTGGAATTCAGATCCTGTAGCCGCGGCCCTGCGGGCGGCGTCCGGTTGATTCATAACCGACACGCCTGCCACGATAGTCTTGCCGAGAGTCAGCTCCATCTGGTTTTCCTCGCTCAAGGCCCAAGCCTCCACTCCACGAATGCGCAGGTCGCGCGCGAATTCGGCCGCGAATCCGTGCAGCGTCAAAACACGCTGCGGCTGCACCAGTTCGACATATCGTACGAGGTCGGTGTAATCCGCGTGGTCGGAAAGGGGAAAGGCGGCATCGACCTGATAACGATAGATCGCGTTCGGATCGACGGCCCACCCGCTGATCATCGCCACGCGCTTGTCTGGAATCTTTTCCAGCATGCGTGAACGGTTTGCGCTCGGCGGACAAATGAGAACCTTGCCCGCGACTTCAGAAGCGTTGTAGCGCTCGTAGTCGCAAAACGACTGCCCGAATTGCTCGTAGATGCGCGTCATCCGGTGGACGGAACCGTGCAGCATTGGTTTTAGGCCAGCCCCCGTCAGAGCGCAGAGAATTTCCTGCGCTTTGCCCAGCGAATATCCGAGCAACACCGGCACCGCGCCGCTGTCGAGGGCATCCCGGCAGAAAGCCACTATCTGCGCGATGATTTCGTCGGTGGGCGGAAAGCGGTAACGCGGCAAACCGAAAGTGGTTTCCATGATCAGGGTATCGGCCTGCCGCCATTCCGCAGGCTCGGCGGAGCGGCCGGGTCGCAACTTGAAATCGCCCGTGTAAAGGAGCGAGCCGTCCGCCGTCTCGAGGAAAAATTGGGCGGAGCCGAATATGTGGCCGGCCGGGATGAGGGTCACCTCGAGGCCGTGAATCATGGTGCGTTCGCCAAACTCCACCACGTGTTCGTTCCGCTCCCCGGGCAAACGCGCCTGCATCAAGCGCGCCGTCCGTTCCGAGACGATGATCTCATCATGCGCCGCGATGTGATCGCTGTGCGCGTGCGAGACGAACGCGAATGGCTTAGCGTCCCACGGATCGAGCCAGATCTCTTCGTTCGGCAAATAAACCCCGCGGTCATAACGAACTTCGATCACGCGCGGAATCTAACGCATCGCGCGGCGGAGCGCGCGATCCACCTTTGACATCGCGTCACGGTTCCCGTTTCATTACCACAATGAAATCGGCCGCAATTTTGCTTGTCGCGCTGTGGGCGACCGCCAGTGCCAACGCCGCGAGCGCTCCGAAAATTCTGCCAAAAGTCGAGCCCTTGCCCGTAGTCTTGAGCGACGATTTTCAATTTCGAAAGACAAAACTTTTCCTGCTCAGCGAGACGCCGCCAAAGTCACGGAAATCATCTTTCTCCTCGGCGACGAACAATCCCGGCATTGCGGAGGCATCGCTGGGGTTTGAGCGCACCTATCGGTTGTACGGCGCAATCACCGGGGCCGATCAGCGTCAGCGCTTCGGCAATTATTTCGATTTCTTCTGGCGCGTGAAACGCCCGGCGAATGTGACGGTGCGGCTCGAGTATCGGCAGGAGAAGCTGCGCTCGTTCCTCCAGGCGCGAGAGTTCTCCTATCCAAACGCGAAGGGCAATCACAAAACCGAATTTGCCGTTATCGGTGACGATTATTTCAATGACGGGCGCGTCATTTCCTGGCGGTGCCTGTTGATCGAGAACGGACATATCGTGGCCGAAAATCGTTCGTACTTGTGGGAATGAATTGGACCCGCCGGCGCCTGATCGGACGTAAATCGCGTTAACCGGCCGTCTTAGGTTTCGTTTGCTCGCGGCCCCCAAACCTGCGGGCTACCGAGTCGTCTGGTTGACAGTCCTACCCCTGACCTTATACTTTTCCCACGCAGTGCAGTCGTCAATTCAAGTCGGAGTAAACGCTGGAGCCGTCTGGGTGAAGGTGGAGGGCAAAGGCAGCTTCCTAAACAGCGGCAATCTCAAAGAGTTTACTCGCGAAATGGTCAATCGCGGTTACCGCGAATTCGTGATCGACCTGGAAAATTGCGCCATGATGGATTCCACCTTCATGGGGACGATGGCGGGGGTGGCGCTGCGTTTGAAGGAACTCGGGCATGGACATCTGCACGTGGTTCATTGCGGAGAACGCAGCCGGAATCTGTTGAGCGGTCTCGGGCTCGATCAGATTTTCGATATTCACGCGAACGGATCGCCCGCGCCGCAATGCGAGTTGCTCCAGCGCGAATCGGCCAATGGCTCGTCCGAGGAGAAAAAGAAGCAGACCGCGGAGGAGATGCTCCATGCGCACGAGGCGTTGTGCCAGGCGGCACCGCAGAATTTTTCCCGGTTCAAAGACGTTCTCGATTACCTAAAGCAAGACCTCCATCACGAGACGCCGTCGAACTGATCCAGCCCGCGGCGCATGTGGCCAACTCTTCTTCTCGGGCTGTTGATTGCGTGTCTGGCCGGCTGGATTTACACCTGGCTACAGCAGCGGGTCCGGATTCGCCAGCTCGAACGTTCCAAGGAAGAAATCCAAATCGAGGAGACGCTCGTCTTCGATTTCCTCCACGGGCTCGGGGAAGCGTTTACCGAGACGATCCGGGCGACCGATCTTCACCGGTTAATCGTGGAAGGCGCCGCCCGGATTCTCGATGCGCAGGGGGGCGCGCTCTACATGATGGAGCGCGCGGGCGGAAAGCTGGCGCCGGCCTTTATTTCGAAAGGCTGCCCGCCGTTTGTCGATGTGCCGCCTCACATCCTCGAGCAGGCTGCTTCTAATCCCGCGGCCCTGGAGAGCTACCTGCGGTTGCATCCCATCGCGCCCGGCGAAGGAGTGGTGGGCCGCGTCTGGCAAACCCGCGAGCCGGTTTGCCTGGCCGATCTGGCTGATGCTCCCGAGCTGGCGCGCTTGCGCGGAACATCTCTGGGCGCGGCGACGGTCATGGTGACGCCGTTGCTTTACGGAAAGCAAAACATGGGCGTGCTCGCGCTGGGGAACGGCGCGCTGCATCCGTCTTTCACGGCGAGCGATTTCGTGGTGTTCAAATCGATCGCGGAGCAATCGGCTTTCGCCCTCTACAATGCGATCATTTACTCGGAGGCGAACGAGAAAAAGCGCCTCGATCATGACCTCGAGATTGCGCGGGATATCCAGCGCATTCTTCTCCCGAGCGAAGCGCCCATCATCGATGGCTTCGAGCTTAGCGGGATCAACATTCCCGCGCGCCACGTCAGCGGTGATTATTTCGATTACCTCCAGGTGGATGAGGAACGGCTTGGAGTCGCGATTGCCGATGTCTCGGGGAAAGGCGTGCCCGCTTCCATCATCATGGCGATCTGCCGCAGCGTCCTGCGCAGCCAGGCTGCGGGGAATCCGTCGCCGGCCGATGTGTTGCAAAAAGTGAACCGCCAGCTTTATCCCGATATCAAGGAGGACATGTTTATCAGCATGGCCTACTTGATTCTCGATCACGTCCGCGGCACCGTGATGCTCTCGCGCGCGGGTCACGATGCGCCGATTCTTTTCGAGCACACCACGGGCACGGCCTCGCCCGTGAAGCCGCCCGGAATGGTCCTCGGAATTGACAGTGGGAGCGTGTTCGATAGGATAACCGGCGATTTCGCCCTCTCGCTCAACCGGCATGATTGCCTGCTCCTCTACACGGACGGCGTCACCGAAGCGCTCGACGCAAACGGAGACGAGTTTGGCCCCGAACGGATGATCGAAAGCGTTCGCGCCAGCGCGCCGGAGGGAGCGCCGGCTATCATCAGCGGACTGATCGATGAGCTGCGAAGCTTCGTCGGCTCCCAGCCGCAAAATGACGACATAACTTTAATTGCCATTCGCAAGACATGAAAAAAATCCCGGTGACCGAACCAGACGCAGACGAAAAGCAGCCGCCGCCGAACAACGACGCGCCTTCCGCCGAGACGGCGCAGGCCGAAGACGATTGCGAAGGTTTGCAGGCGGACCTCGACCGGTTCCGTGATTTGGCGCTCCGGAGCCAGGCTGACTTCGAAAATTACAAGAAGCGTTCCGCGCGCGAGAAAGAAGACGCGATTAAGTTCGCGAACAGCTCGCTGCTCGAAAAGCTCATCGCCATCGTGGACAACTTCGAGCTGGGCCTCCAAGCAGCGCGCGCCGAGGGCGAGAAGTCGCCGGTTTTCTCCGGCATGAGCATGGTGCTTAAACAGTTGATGGATTTCCTCGCCGACAATGGCCTGCAAGCGATCGACGCAACCGGCCAGCGATTCGACCCGAATCTTCACGAAGCGATTGCGCACGAGCCGAGCGAGTCGCCCGAGGGCATCGTGGTGCGCCAGACCCGCCGTGGTTACA
>JBEEHU010000107.1:0-9810 GCA_041167565.1 Verrucomicrobiota bacterium
TGGTCGGTTCGCCGGCGGCAGGGATGTAGTAGAACCAGCGCCGCGAACCGGAGGCATTCTCGCCCAGCATGAGAATGCGTGGCGCGAGTGGGTCGCTCTTGCGGAAATCGTAGAAGAGCCAGCCGTCGAGCTTCGCAGCCTGCAATGCTTTTTGAATAGCGGCCACGCGCTCGGCAGGAGTCGGATCGGCGCGCATCGGTGAAGGAAAGATGAAGAAAACGAGGGACGCTGCCAGCATCAAAAATCGAATCGGCTTCATGGATCGAAGCGAGAATACGCCGATCTCCCGGACAGGAGCAATGCAGAACCAGAGTTGACCGAACTCCCCGAAACCGATCTAATGCCCGTTCACTGAACGAAAACACCTATGAAAAAACTACTCACTCTTACCACAACCGTGTTGCTCGCCCTGGCGGCGACCTCTTTTGCCGCGTCGGACAAGGACACGGTCATTCAGGCGGAAAAGAACGTCTGGCAAGCGATCAAAGACAAGAAGTTCGATGCCTTCCAGAAAATGCTCTCGGCCGATTTCCGCGCCGTTTACGCGAGCGCAATAAACAAGCTGGACCAAGAAGTCGTCGATATAAAAAAGGTAGACATGAAGTCGGTGACTTTCGGCGACATGGACGTCGTGTTTATCGACAAGGATGCGGCGCTTTTGACTTATACGGTCACTGTCGAAGGAACTGAGGATGGCAAAAATGTCTCGGGAAAATGGAATGCTGCGTCAGTCTGGAAGAAGGATGGCAATGATTGGAAGGGTGCTTT
This sequence comes from Verrucomicrobiota bacterium, assembly GCA_041167565.1. Taxonomy (GTDB): domain Bacteria; phylum Verrucomicrobiota; class Verrucomicrobiia; order Chthoniobacterales; family UBA10450; genus AV80. The sequence continues at coordinate 769 of JBEEHU010000107.1, forward strand.
TCACACGGAAATGAAGGCGGAATAAGTTCCGTGGCCTAACGATCGGCAAAGCTCGGGCAGGCACCGGTAGCTAACGCTTGGATTTCGGGCCCGCCTTCACGCCGGGCGCCGATCGGGCCCGCGCCTCCGCCTGATTCGCTTCCGCTACCTTGCCGAGAGCGCGGTACTCCGCGGCCAGGTGTCGCCAGGCCGGGCCGTAGCCGGGCATGATCTGGACGGCGCGCTCGAACGCTTTGAGCGCTTCCCCGTGCATACCTTTTTTCTGGTAGGCCAACCCAAGATGTTCCCACACAGCTCCGTACGTTTTCGGTGCGAGATCAGCGCCTTTGCGCAGGTGTTCGATGCCGGCATCGATCTGTCCCGTTGCCTGGAGACAAAAACCTAGCTGCGCCTGGACAAGAAAATCTCTGGGCGAAAGGCGCGCCGCGTTTTGCAAGGGCGGGATCGCCTGCGCGATCCGGTTTAAATTGATGTAAGCAAAACCGACCGTTGCCAGCAGCGCCGCGCTGTCGGGCGATACTTCCGCGCCGCGGGTCAGCGCCTGCAAGGTCGCTTCCGAATTTCCGACCGCGTTCTCCGCGCGGGCCAATTGCAGCCAGGCTGAGGCTGCGGAGGGCGCGACCTTTGTGGCCCGTCCCGCGTATTCCACGCTCTCTTGTTTACGGCCACACCGCAGGGCGCAATCACTCAATGCGAGCCAGCCAAAACCGGATTGCGGTTCCAGGCGAGTCAGCTCTTTTAAGGGCGGAATGGCGGCGGCGTAATGATCCTGAAAGACTTCCGTCGCGGCCAGGCCGAAATACGACAGGGAAAGATTCGGGGACATCGCAATGGAGTGGCGGAAAGCGGTGCCCGCTTCGCCGTATTGGCTGAACCTTAAAGCCACGATGCCGTGCAGACATTCCGACGCCGCGCTCTTCGGATATTTCGCACTGAGCTTTCGAGAAAGATCCAGGGCGCGCCCGGAGTTATTACCTTGAGCAGCCAAAAAAATCTGCGACGTGAGCGGATCGCGCAGCGCCGTATCCGGCTGGCGCACGGCCCGCTCGACCGTGGGCTTCACCAATTTTTCCGGCGGCGGCAATTTCTTGAGCAACTTGTCGATGGATGGGTCCTGCGCGGACATGGTGGACAAACTCAGCGCGGTCAGAACAACTAGGGCGACGACGACGGCGGCTCGGGGAAGAGGAAGATGCACGGGGCAGAGTGGAGGTTCGCCGGGATTGTAGCAAATAACTAGCTTGTCGCATCCATTTCTCGCTGGTAGAGGGCAGCATGGCTCCGAAACTGCGTTCCCCGCTCGCGTTCCTCCTTTTTTTCGCGGCCCTGGTCGTTGGCGGCGCGCGCGCCGAAGCCACTTCCGGCTGTATTTGGAAAATTACCGGCCCCACCGGCGGCACGCTTTACCTCGGTGGCTCGATCCATGCCCTCCGCAGCACCGATTATCCGCTGCCCTCCGGTTACAATCGCGCCTTCGATACCTCCACGCGGGTCGCCTTGGAGGTCGATCCCAAGGCGCTCGAAACCTCGAGCTCTGGTTTGCTGAAAGCGGGCAAGTATCCGAAAGGCGACAACCTGAAGAACCACGTCGATCCGCGCACCTACGATTATCTGCGCCGCCTCTTCGGGTTACTCAAGATTCCGGAAGAAAAGTTCTCGCTCTACCGGCCATGGTGTTTGGTGTTGCTCCTCGAGTCGCCCAGCTCGGGCGGTTTTTCCCACGACCTGGGGGTGGACGAGTTTGTTATGAATCGCGCCCGCGCCAATGGCAAAGCCATCGTAGGCTTGGAGTCGTCGGACGAACACAGTGCCGTTTACTCCGGCCTGTCGGAACGCCAAAGCGAGGCGCTGCTGCTGGTGAGCTTGATTCCGACCGGAAATACTGGTGGCGGTCGCGATCAGGTCCTTAATGCCTGGAGAAGAGGCGACGTGGAATCACTCTCCCGTTCGCTTCATGCCGCCTATGTGGACTTCCCCTTGTTTGCAGACAGAATGCTGGGGGCGCGCAATCGACGCTGGGTGCCGAAGCTCGAGGGTTATTTGAGAAGCGGCCAAACCTATTTCGTCGTGGTCGGCGCGGCGCACCTCGGTGGTGGTGACGGTTTGCTCGCATTGCTCCGAGCCCGGAACTGCAAGGTCGAACAACTTTGAATCCCGTAACTCCAACGAAACATGCCAACATACCTCGTCGTTAGCACCAGCGGCAATCCGGATAGTAACAGCCGCCGTATGGGACGGATCGCTTTCCGTCATCTGGAAAAAGCGAAGGTGCAATGTGCGTGGCTCGATATCAGCGAGATGGGCCTGCCTTTGTGCGACGCCGATTCCTGCTATACCCAACCGCCCGCGCAGAAACTGAGCAAGGCGGTCGAAGCCGCGGACGGCATCCTCATAGCCACACCGGTCTACAACTATGACGTGAGCGCCGCGGCCAAGAACCTGGTCGAGCTGACTGGGAGCGCGTGGGAAGAGAAGGTGGTCGGTTTCCTTTGTGCGGCGGGAGGCATGAACAGCTACATGTCGGTCATGGCTTTCGCTAACAGCCTGATGCTCGATTTTCGCACCGTGATTATTCCGCGCTTTGTCTATGGGACGGGCAATGCCTTCGATGGCGACAAGCTCAAGGACGCCAAGATCGGGGAGCGCATCGCAGAGGTGGCTGCCGAATTGATTCGCTTCACCGAGGCGTTGCGCGGCCAGGAGTGAACGAGTCCGCCATCCCAGAGACAGCCGCGCGGATCTGGAAAAAGATCGCGGTCTTTTATTCGCTCACTCTCGTCTTTAGCAATGTCTTCAATGCTTTCGTCCTCCATGCCGGGCGAATGGATGCTGGTAATTTGCTTTACGTCACCGGTGCAATGTGGAGTCCGGCGCTGGCGGCGTTCGCCACGAAGCGAATCTTCGGCGAACCCATCGGCGACCTGCCATGGAAATGGGGCGGCGCCCGGTATGCCTGGCTCGCTTATCTGATTCCGCTCGCTTACGCGCTTCCGGTTTACCTTTTGGTTTGGGTGACTCCTCTCGGCGGTTTTGCCGACGCCGAGATCATAAGGCGCACGGCCGAGCAGTTCGGCTGGTCGAATCTGCCGCCCGGCATCACGCTCACGCTTTTTGTTGTGCTCACTGCGACGCTTGGCCTCGTCGGCAAAACTTCGCGGGCGCTGGGAGAAGAAATCGGCTGGCGCGGTTTTCTCGTACCGGAATTATCAAAGGTAGTTGGCTTCGGCGGCGTGGGAATGATGAGCGGATTAATGTGGGCTGTTTATCATTTCCCCGTCCTGCTCTTTGCCGATTACAACAAGGGCGCTCCCGCCTGGTACAGCCTCGGTTGCTTTACGCTCTTGGTTGTGGCCGACAGCTTCATCCTGGCGTGGCTGACGCTGCGTTCGAAAAGTCTTTGGCCCGCCGCGATTTTCCACGGCAGCCACAACCTTTTTATCCAATCCATCCTCACGCCGCTCACCCGCGACACCGGCCCGACGAATTACATCATCGACGAATTCGGCATCGGCCTCGTCATCACGATATCGATCGCCGCCGTCGTGGCCTGGCGAGCCTTCGCGCGGCAGAAGAATGAACTACTTCCCAATTAGAATCAAAATGCCGGCAACCAAGGCCAGGATCGGAAGAAGGATGCTGGCAGCGCCGAGGCTCACTCCGAAAATGCCGATAATGCCGACCAGGATCAGGTAAATGGCCAGCACGAGCATGCCGATGTTTTTGGTAATCATCCGGCGATCCTGACTTGTTGGAACCGATTGTCACGCGCATTATCCGCAGACATTACCGGCTATGAATCACTGGATCGGCACGTCAGGTTTTCAATATCCGGAGTGGAAGGGCACCTTCTACCCGGAGGATTTATCGACGACGAAAATGCTGCCGTTTTACGCCGAGCGCTTTTCGACCACGGAGGTCAACTACACCTTTCGACGAATCCCAAGCGCGAAGACGATCCAGAATTGGTGGGATGCGACGCCCGAGCGTTTCAAGTTCGCTCTCAAAGCGCCGCAGAAGGTCACGCACTTCGCGAAGCTGAAGAATTGCGGGGATACCATGCGTTACTTCTGCCAGGTCATCGCGGACCTGGAGGCAAAGCTCGGTCCGGTCCTGTTCCAATTACCGCCCGCCTTCAAAAAGGACGCCCCGCTTCTCGCCGCCTTTCTCGAGGATGTTCCGCCGGGAATGCGTGCCGCGTTCGAATTCCGTCACGCCTCCTGGTTTGATGAGGAGGTGTTCGCATTGCTCAACAGCAAGAACATCGCGCTTTGCATCGCCGAAAGCGCGGACCTGAGCACGCCGGTGGTTGCGACAGCTGATTACGGCTATCTGCGTCTGCGGCGGGAGGATTACGCGGACGCTGACATGGCTCGATGGGCCAAAGCGATCGAAGAAAAGCAAAGCGTCTGGCCGGATGTCTTCGTTTATCTCAAACATGAAGAGAGCGGCATGGGTCCCAAGCTGGCCGCGCAGTTGATGGGACTGCTGGCGGCGGGAGGGACGGGTTCTCTCCCGTCCTAAGGTGGATCGCGCGCTCCGTCGCGCGATGTTTCTTTTGCCCCGCTGCGCTGCGATTTACCATCGAGCGGCGGAGCGCTCGATCCACCTAGGGGATCGCGGCTACAGTTACGCGGCCACCCGACGCTTCTGCTTCACCATCGAAGAGGTCGAGCGGCTGCTGGCGCGTGCGCCATTGCGTTTGGGCTTGAGCGATTGGTTCCGGTTCAAGCTCTCCTGAAGGACCTTCACGAGATCGACCACATTGGTCGCACGCACGGCCGGCGCCGGTTTCCCCGCCACCTCTTTGTGCTGCGCCTTCTGCTCGATCATTTCCATGACCGCGTTCCGATATTCATCCCGATACTTCTCCGGTTCCCATGCCACGGACATGCTCTCGATCAGCGTTTGCGCCATCTTCAATTCCTTCTCCGTGATCGCGCTCGCCGGCGCGTTTTTCAATTCTTCCGGCGAAAGAATCTCCGACGCGAAGTGCATCAGCTCGAGGATAAGGAACAATCCATCCGGTTTGACCGAGGCGAGGTGCTCGCGGTTGCTGATCACGACCTTGGCGATTCCGATCTTGCCGGTGCCGCTGAGCGCCCGGTGTAAAAGCGAGTAAGCCTTCTCGCCGCCCTTTTGCGGTTCGAGAAAGTAAGGTTTGTAGAAAAACTTCGGGTCCACATGGCCGAGGTCGACGAAGTCCGTGATATCGATCGAGTGAGTGGACTCGATGCGGACCTTCGCGAAGTCCTCGTCTTTCATCACGATGTAACGTCCGCGTTCGTACTCGAAGCCCTTCACGATCTGATCGGCGGCGACCTCTTTGGAATCAGCTTCGGCGACCTTCTTGTATTTGATCGGGCTGAGATCGGTCGCCCGAAGCTGCCGGAAGCTGAGCTTCTCTTCGCGCGTCGCCGGGTAAACGGCAATCGGGATGTAAACCAAACCAAAGCTGATGCTACCCTTCCATATCGCACGCATAGTGGGCCATCTTATTCACAAGCGCCGCGCAATGTCAATCCGGACAGGGTCTTGGAAGGAGAGTGGATGTCTCGTATTGTCTGAAAATGTCTGATTACGAGCCGACTTCGCGTCGTCCAATTGCGGATGCGTTTCGCGGGACCGCTAATACTGCGACACGCCTCTGTGTTCGTTATCGGATTCATCCCGACGCCATCTCGTACCTCTCGATCGTCGCCGCGGCCATCGCCGCGATTCTCTTTTGGAGATCTGGAGGGCATCCGGCGTTGCTGCTGTTCGCTCCGTTGTTCTGCTATCTGCGGCTCTGGTTCAATATGCTCGATGGAATGGTCGCGCTTGCTTCCGGCAAAGCGAGCTGGCGCGGTGAAATTCTCAACGATCTGCCCGATCGCGTTTCCGATGTCGTGATCTTTGCCGGCGCGGCGCACAGCGGCTGGATGAATCCCTTCATCGGATACTGGGCCGCGATCTTCGCGCTCCTGACCGCCTACGTGGGAATGTTCGGACAAGCCGTCGGCGTTCATCGCGAATTCAGCGGCGTGATGTCGAAACCGTGGCGCATGGTGGTTCTGCATCTTGGCGCCTGGATTACGCTCGGGTGCATTTGGTGGAACGATGGTTCGATTCGATTCGCGAGCTTGACCATCTTTGATTGGGCCTGCCTTACTGTCGTGGCAGGCTGCTTACAGACGATGATCGCCCGATTGAAAGGGATCATGGCCGCGCTGCGAGCAAAGCCACGTTAATGTCCCCGCACCAAGCGCTTCACGATCCGATTTTCCTCGCGTATCTGCGCATCATCTTCGTCTCCCTTTTCGGGGGAGGAATTGTGCTCGGCATTTTGCACTGGGGATTGAAGAAAGAACTCGGATCGATCTGGAGCACGTATCGCTCATGGCTCGTCCTCGCGCCGATCGGCCTGGCCGCGATCTTTGCCGGCCGCGTCCCGACGATCATCGGCATCACCCTTCTCGCGATTTTCGCCTTCAAGGAATTCGCGCGCGCCTCCGGCTTGTATCGCGACTGGTGGATTGTCGGCGCCGTTTATGCCGGGATCGTGACGGTCGGCGTCGCTTCGTTAATGCGGCATCCGCGCGGCGAAGAACCGGGCCCAGGCTGGTATGGGTTCTTCGTCGCGGTGCCGGTCTTCGCGATTGCACTCATCCTTCTCGTCCCGATTTTGCGGAACCGCGCCCGCGGCGAATTGCAACGCATGTCGTTAGGCATCGTCGGGTTCGTTTACATCGGCTGGATGTTTGGGCATCTCGGTTTTCTCGCGAACGCCGTCAACGCCTACGGCTATCTTCTTTACGTGATTTTCGCGACCGAGCTGAACGACGTCGCGGCATTCACCTTCGGCCGGCTCTTCGGCCGCCATCCGTTGCGCAGCGAAATCAGTCCGAAGAAAACATGGGAAGGTGCGCTGGGCGCGCTCGCTGTTTCCATGATCCTGCCGTGGCTGCTGCGCTTTTCTTTCCCGGAGTTCGGCCCGTGGCAATTGATTCTCACCGGTTTGATCATTGGCATCGGTGGCCAACTCGGCGATCTCTCCATCAGCGTGATCAAGCGTGACATTGGGACGAAGGATATGGGACGTTTGATTCCCGGCCACGGCGGCATTCTCGATCGGATCGATAGTTTGATTTACGTCGCGCCGCTCTTCATGCACATGGCCGGCTACTACCACGAATTGCGATGAAGAAATGGCAATACGAACCGGCCCACGATCTCGATCAATCGCTGGTCGAGCGGCTCCGGAATTTTCCCCGCGAGCCCGACATGCTCGTCTATGGTCTGCGTTCGCTGGTCGCGCTGATCATTCGCGGTTTGCTGCGCGTTTACTGCCGCTTCGAAATCGTCGGTGAAGAGCATTTGCGGAGTAATCGCTCGTTCGTCCTCGTTGCGAATCATTCCAGTCATCTCGATACCGTCTGTCTTCTTTCGGCGTTGCCGCTTCGACGATTGCATCGGGCTTTTCCAGCCGCGGCTGCGGATTACTTCTTCAAAGGCGTCCCGCGCACCTGGATTGCGACCGTGGTGGTAAACGCGCTGCCGTTCGCGCGCCAGACGCACGTGCGGCAGAGCCTGGCGATTTGCGGCGAGCTGCTCGCTAATTCTGGCAACGTCCTCATCATTTTTCCGGAAGGCACTCGCTCCACCACCGGTCGGCTTCAGGAATTCAAATCCGGGATTGGCGCGCTCGTGGCAGGCCGGGACATTCCGGTGCTCCCTTGTTATTTGGAGGGCGCGTTTCGCGCGTGGCCCAAAGGGCGGCGTTTGCCGCGGCCGCGAAAGGTCCGCCTCATCATCGGCGCTCCGCGCAATTACGCCTCCGTGATGCCGGAAAAAAGCGCGAGCAGCGCGATCGCCGCGGAACTGCACGACGCCGTTGCCCAGTTGGCGCCAAAGTAATGCAAGCCGCTGAAGAAACGATGACGAGCTGGGATGGCGCGGAAATTTTCTATCGCGCCTGGATTCCTGAAGGCGCGACTGAAAAGGCGCTCCTGCTTTTCCATCGCGGCCACGAACATTCCGGCCGCTGGTCCGAAATGGTGGCGACGCTTGGCCTGAGCGACGTCGCGGTTTTCGCCTGGGACGCCAGAGGCCACGGCCGTTCCGCCGGCGAGCGCGGCTCGGCGGAGAATTTCGGCGCGATGGTGAAGGATGTGGACGCCTTTGTTCGCCACATCGCCGAGCGCCATGGATACAAATTGGAAAACATCATCGTGCTCGCGCACAGCGTCGGCGCGGTCTCGGTCGCGGCCTGGGTCCACGATTACGCGCCGCCCATCCGCGCGATGATTCTCGCGACGCCCGCGTTTCGCGTCCGGCTTTATCTTCCGCTCGCGATCCCGTCGCTTCGTTTGAAACAAAAATTTCTCGGGCCCGGTTACGTGAAGAGCTACGTGAAAGCCAAAATGCTCACGCACGATCCGGTGCAAGCCGCGCAGTATGACGCCGATCCGCTGATCTTCCGCCAGATCGCGGTGAACGTTCTCATCGATCTGCACGATGCCGGCACGCGCCTGCTCGCCGATGCCGGCGCCATCAATGTGCCGACGCTCATGCTGAGTGCCGGCCGCGATTGGGTCGTGAGCCTCAAAGCCCAGCGCGAATTCTTCAACGGGCTCTCGTCGCCGGTGAAACGGATGCACGTTTTTCCTGCTGCGTATCACGCGATCTTTCACGAGAAAGAGCGCGCGCAGGTGATTGAGCGCGCGCGTGAATTCATCGTCGAACGTTTCGCGGCACCGGCCGCGCCCCCGTCCCTGCTCAAGGCCGATGAGTTCGGTTATACCTGGGAGGAATACGAACGGTTGAAACTTCGAGGCGGTCCGCAGTTCGCCCTCGTCCGCGCGGGGATGAAAACCGGCGGCCGCCTCAGCAAAGGAATCGATCTCGGCTGGCGCAGCGGTTTCGATTCCGGCCTCACGCTCGATTACGTTTACGAAAACAAGGCGCAAGGATCGACGGCGCTGGGCCGCTTCATCGATCACGGTTATTTGAACAGCATCGGCTGGCGCGGCATTCGTCAGCGCAAAAAAAATCTCGAGAAGCTGC